>DAIMEA010000577.1:0-2327 GCA_036725585.1 Prolixibacteraceae bacterium
GGCGTTATTGTCAAAGCTCTGGCCGCAGGGGCCAGTTCGGTTATGGCGGGGAGCCTTTTTGAGGATGGTTTCGCCCGGCGATTCTTCCACACCGGCAAAAAGGCTGCCCGCCATAACCGAACTGGCCCCTGCGGCCAGAGCTTTGACAATATCGCCCGAGTAGCGCAAACCGCCGTCGGCAATAACGGGTATATTGGAGTCTTTCAGTGCTTTAGCAACATTGTAGATGGCCGATAACTGGGGAACGCCCACCCCGGCAATGACGCGGGTTGTGCAGATCGATCCGGGGCCAATGCCCACCTTAACGGCATCGGCTCCGGCAAGAACCAGGTCGGTAGCCGCTTCGGCCGTGGCAATATTTCCCACCACAAATTCCTTTTCCGGATATTTTATTTTTGCCTTTTTCAGCGTTTCGAGCACGTACTTCGAGTGTCCGTGGGCCGTATCAATCACAATGGCATCCACATCGGCTTTGACCAGTTCGTCGATCCGGTCGAGGCTGTCGCCGCTGGTTCCTACGGCAGCAGCAACCCGGAGCCGTCCTTTGTGGTCCTTGCAGGCATTGGGCTTGTCTTTCGCTTTGGTAATGTCCTTGTAAGTCACCAACCCGATGAGCTTGTTGTTTTTATCGACAACCGGGAGTTTTTCGATTTTGTTTTCCTGTAAAATATCGGCCGCTTTTTCTAAATCGGTCGATTCGGTGGTTGTAACCAGGTTTTCGCTCGTCATCACTTCGCTGATGGGTTTATCGAGCCTTTTTTCGAAGCGCAGGTCCCGGTTCGTCACAATGCCTACCAGGTAACCTTCGGAATCGACAACCGGAATTCCCCCGATTTTGTAGGTCTGCATCATTTCGAGCACATCGGCAACGGTTTTTTCCCGCTGAACGGTTATCGGGTCATAAATCATCCCGTTTTCGGCCCGTTTTACGGTGGTTACCTGTTTTGCCTGTTCTTCGATGCTCATGTTTTTATGTATGACCCCGATACCTCCCTCACGGGCAATGGCAATGGCCAGTTTTGCCTCGGTAACCGTATCCATGGCTGCCGACACAATAGGCGTATGGAGCTGGATGGAACGCGTGAAACGGGATGCAATATCGACATCCCGGGGCAAAACATCCGAATAGGCCGGGATCAACAATACGTCATCGAAGGTTAAACCTTCCGACAGAACTTTTTCCGATAAAAATGACATAGCGCTTGCTTTTATTGAATTTGAGTGCAAAGCTAAAAAAAAACAGGAAAAGAATCCGGTATTCCCAATCCGATTCAACGGAAAAACCCCTGTTCGGATCTTAAAAAGTGTTAATCCGTTTTTTCCCTAAATTTGGCAAAAAAAGTTTCGTTTTTGAGCGACTACAAAAACATATTGCAGAAACACTGGGGTTATGCTTCATTCCGGCCCATGCAGGAAGAAGTGATCCGGTCGGTGGCAAAGGGTGCCGATACCCTGGCGCTCATGCCTACCGGCGGTGGAAAATCAATTACCTTTCAGGTGTTTTCGCTTTCACGCGAAGGTTTGTGCCTTGTTGTCACCCCCCTGATCGCCCTGATGAAGGACCAGGTCGAAAATCTGAAAAAAAGAGGCATCAAAGCCCTGGCCATTCATTCGGGTATGACCCGCGAAGAAATGAGCGTTGCGCTGAACAACGCCACCTGGGGCGATTACAAGTTTTTGTATCTGTCGCCCGAACGGATTGCTACCGAGCGCTTTCGTGAACGGTTAACCAATATGAAGATCAACCTGATTGCTGTCGACGAAGCACATTGTATTTCGCAATGGGGGTACGATTTCCGCCCCTCGTATTTGAAAATTGCCGAATTGCGCACTTTTTTACCGGATATTCCCGTGTTGGCTTTAACAGCAACAGCAACCCCGAGGGTGGTCGACGATATCCAGGAGAAACTTCTTTTTAAGGAAAAAAATGTACGAAAAAAGAGTTTTAAGCGCGATAACCTGATTTATAAGGTTCGCGAAGAGGAAGACAAAAACGGATACCTGGCCCGCACGCTGGTTCAAACGAAAGGGAGCGGGATTATTTACACCCGAAGCCGGAAAAAGACCCGTGAAATCGCTGACATGCTGAATAAAAACGGAATTAAAGCGGGCTACTATCATGCCGGCCTGTCGTCGGAAACCCGCCATATCCGCCAGGACGAATGGATTAAAGGCAAAACCCGGGTGATGGTGGCGACCAATGCTTTTGGTATGGGAATCGACAAACCCGATGTTCGCTTTGTGGTCCATGCCGATGCCCCCGATTCGATCGAAGCCTATTTCCAGGAAGCCGGAAGGGCAGGGCGCGACGGGAAAAAAGCCATGGC
>DAIMEA010000578.1:0-2317 GCA_036725585.1 Prolixibacteraceae bacterium
CATTATTTTGATCCCTCAACCAACAACCCGATCCCCTTACGAAATCCAAATAAAACCGATTTTGTGAAATTTCGCTGGTACAAAGAAAACGAATGGGTATACTCTCAGTTGAACCCCTGGGTCTCGCCAGCCATTGCGAGCGATAACCTGATCGATTTCCGGCTCGAAGTGACCGACGAATTTGGCTGCACTGCAGAACAGACCGTGAAGTACGATTCGAAAATCACGAAAGCAGGTTTCGAGATCGATCCGATGGAAGGCGAAGCCGTGCTGGAAGTAACCTTTACCAATTCTTCCATCAATTATGATTCAGCTATCTGGTTCTTCTATAAGGATGATTTTGTGATTAAAAAAGAAGCAGAAGAAAGAGAGGGGGAACCCGTCGACAGTATTTGGTTTTTCCTGGTCGAAGATGCCCCGGTGTTTGAATACGAACATACCGGAGAATACCGTATTAAACTGGTTACCATTAAAGTGAACCCTACTACCGGAAATTGTTACGATACCCTGTATATGCCGGTCGGAGAATTTATTAAGGTGGATACTTCGCTGGTGGATGCGCCGAACTTTTTTACACCCAATGGCGATGGAGTGAACGAGACCTTCAAGGTGAAAACCCAGTCGCTGAAAAGCATGACCATTCGCATCTATAATCGTTGGGGGGGACTGGTGCATCGATGGGACTACGATAACATTCGTTCGAAAGATTATACGTATGAACACTCCGTGTGGGACGGACGCGTGAACGGGGGCGCTATGGCAACACCCGGTGTTTATTTTTATGTGATTCAGGCGGTTGGCAGAGACGATAAGCGAAGGAATATCGAGGGATTTATCCATTTATTCCGGGGGAAAAATTAAACGATCCCGGTACATTCCCATTCCAGTTCCGGAAATTTCCGACGAATTAATTCCGGAAATTTTTCGTGTATCGTGAAACGATCCCTGTTCCTGGAAATAAGGCCAGCATGTTTACGGGAAATCTCAAGAAAACCATTTTCCCCGCTCAAAGCAACGCATCCGTTTATGTAAAAAAAGAAGCAATCGTTGCATTTGCCATAACAGGCCGGCAGTACTTTATTCATCCCTTCGTTATTTCCCGGAAAAGCATAGGACGAAAATGTACGCTTACGTTTTCGTGCTTTACAATTCCTTTTGATATTTATTTACGCATCAACGATTCAAAAGAAAAGGTGCAGTGTTTTGCTGCACCTAATCAAAACAGTATAATCACTGTTTTCCACTTAACTGAACCTTTCCCCAATTTGCTCCAATCGTATCGATAAACTAATTCAACCAATCAACAAAAAACAAATCAAACCTAACCTAATCTAACCTAATTTAACCTAATCTTAAACCTATGAAAACTCTGAATTGCGGGTCAAGATTCATCAACTTGAAAAAGAACCAAAATTAAATACGAATCAATTTTTTAAAAAAGTGCAGTCTTTTCAGACTGCACTTTACCCCCCAAACAAGTAAAATTATTCATCTCCACAAACTCATGCTTCACATAATTTTACTTTCTCATCTACTTCCTGATCTCAAAAAAAATAGCTTCACTTCAACCCAAAAACGGCAGTTGTATCTGCCGGTAGGCACTGCCTCATTTCGCTTTCCCCTTATCAGCCAAGCAGGCTTATATTTTTACAGTCGATTTAGAACGTCGTCGTTTTTAGAACCGAAACCGTTTTTCTGTCGATTTCAAGATGCTTTTGAACAACTCCTGTGCCAAAGTTGTATGTTTTAGAAAATCAAATGATTAGTTATTCTGAGATGATCGGTGGTTGTTTCAATTTGGGACAGACTTGGTAATTTTGGGACAAAAGAAGAAATATTTTTGAAAAAAACTGCTTAACTTGGTTCCGTTCGATAAAACGGCAAAAAAAAAATCCATCTCATGAACAGCAGGAAATATAAAATTTTTGTTGTCGATGATAATCAGATGTTTGTGAAAGTTTTACAAAAGTATCTTTCCGATAACGACCAATATGAGGTTTTCCCATTTTTATCGGCCCGGGATTTTCTGGCCCGGCTCGACAAGAAACCCGATATTGTATCGCTCGATTATACTCTTCCCGATGGAAATGGGAAAGACCTTTTACTGGCGATAAAGGATGTTTCTCCTTCCACCGAAGTAATCATCGTTTCGGGGCAGAGCGATATCAATACGGCCATCGAATTGTTGAAGATCGGGGCTTACGATTACATTGTAAAAGGAGTCGACACCCGGGAGAAGATCTCCATCGCCATCAACAAGATCATCGAAAAGATGGAGTTGAAAGAGGAAAATACCTTGTTGCGCCAGGCTGTCCGT
>DAIMEA010000579.1:0-2316 GCA_036725585.1 Prolixibacteraceae bacterium
AACCAGTCGGCCACATGGAAAACCACCGGGGCCTCGGGCAACGGTTTTTGCCTGGTCGACGACTCCACGGTTCTCTTCATCAACACCAAAAACCAAATCGACTCGAACCAACCGGAATGGAAAAACGCCCTAAAAAAATTTCAGTCGTCCAAAACCGTTTATACCGATCCCTTTTACGATCCTGCTGCCAACATAATCTGGTTTTCGTCCGACCTCGAGGGCGGAGAGGGCGGCATGGATCTCTGGTATAGCGAACGAACAGGAGGAGAATGGAGCCAAGCAGTTAACGCCGGCAAGGCAATCAATACAGCGGGAAACGAACTATCGCCTTCGGTGTGGAACGACTCCCTCCTGGTACTTTCGTCGAACCGGGAAGGGAAAAATTACGATCTGTACTTTTTCGACCGGAAAACCAACGAACTTCTTCACCGGGAAGAGCTGCCCGAAACCGGCGAATTCTTTGCCCTTCTGCCCTGGAAAGGACGACTGTATTTCCTGTCGATATCGGGCAACGATAGCCGCCTATGGAAAGGCGACTGGTCGGCAGCCCGGACACCCGACCTGGAAACCATCAACACGAAAGTACCCGAAAAAATCGTGGATACCTCTCTGCCCGAAACCAATCTGAACCTGAAAATTCCGGAACAGAAACCCGAAGAACGGCTGAACATACAAATGACCAATTATTTCGGACTTGCCCGTTACGATCTCACACCACTGATGCGCGATTCGCTTACCCGCCTGGCCTCCACCCTGAAGCGAAGTCCCGATCTGAACATCCTCATATGCGGCCACGCTTCTCCCGACGGGCCCGAGGATCTGAACATGATGCTCTCGAGCTACCGGGCCAACGAAGCCTACAACTGGCTGATCGAAAAAGGCATTGCCCCCGAACGAATCTACCGGGTATACGGTGGCGAATATTTGTTCAACGACACGCTGAAAGCCCGGAATTTTTCGATTTTCACCTTTCAGAATCCGGAACTGCCGCCTCAGCTCGCTGTGTTCCCCCTCAAACAAGGAGAAAACGAAGAAGCAGTGGTGCAACGCTTTGGCGCCAGCAGCGACAATATGGCTTTTCACCGCTATCAACTCAATAAGTTTTTGCCCCTTGCCGACAAGCGTTTGCTCCTGATCCCTGTTAACGTGCTATACATGGCAAAAGCAGGCCAAACCGCAGCCGAAATTGCCCGGCAATACACTCTGCCCCCGGCCCGGTTGAAACAAATAAACGGGATGGACGACGCACCACTCCCCGACAATAAAGTAGTGTTTATCATTTATTAATCAACTTAATAGTTTAAATATCAATGCGATTTGTTGTTTTTTTCTTTTTCCTTTGTGTTTCTGCCATCCTTATTGCCCAAACCCCCAATCGCTGGAGAGGTCCCCACGGCAACGGTATCTACGATGAAACGGATTTATTGGAAAAATGGCCCGACAATGGGCCGGAAGAAGTAATGCTTGTAGAAGGTCTGGGCGAAGGCTTCACCTCCCCGGCCTTTGTGGGAGGGAAAATATTCCTGACCGGAATGATTGATTCGATGGGGTACTTATTTGTAATGACTGAAACAGGCACTCTGCTCGATAAAATTCCCTACGGCCCCGAATATTCCCAGCGTTATGTCGGAACGCGGTCCACACCCACCATTGTGGGGGATTTTGTGTACCTGCTTTCCGGCGAAGGCCGCATCGTTTGCATCAGCGAGAGCCGGCGCGATATTGTTTGGACGAGACACATCACCGATTTTGGGGGCGAAAATCTGCGCTTTGGTATTGCCGAATCGCTGGTGGTCGATGGCGATGTGCTTTACGCTTCGCCCGGCGGCCCCGAACACAACATCGTGGCGCTGAACCGGATGAATGGCGACCTAATTTGGTCGTGCCCGGCAAAAGGCACAACCGCGGCCTATTGTACACCCCTTTTGTTCGAACACGGGGGACGGAAAATTCTGGCAACACTAATGGCCGACTGGCTTCTGGGCATCGATGCCGAAAAAGGAGAAATGCTGTGGGCGCACCCGTATCAGAAACGTCGTTCCAATTTCCCCAATACGCCCATTTACCACGATGGCAGCGTTTATTATTTCAGCGGCTACGACAACGGCGGTGTTAAACTCTTGCTGTCGGAAGATGCCACACGCGCCGAATTCGCCTGGCAAAGCGATTCCCTGCAGAGCAGAATGGGCGGTGCGGTACTGCTTAACGGGTACCTGTATGGTTCGGGCGACACCCGTCGGCGCTGGTACTGTCTCGACTGGGAAAGCGGTGAGACAGTGGCCACACTCGACGGTTTGGCCAACGGGGTGATCATCG
>DAIMEA010000580.1:0-2313 GCA_036725585.1 Prolixibacteraceae bacterium
CGCGGGGTACCGGGATCAGGGGTTTGTCGGGGATCCGGCCCAAAGCCGGTTCGCTTATTCGTCCGCTTTTGTTCGCCTCCCGAGGGGATATCGATCGCTATATTGCGCAAAAGGGTTTGTCGTTCCGGGTCGACGAAAGCAACAGCGATGTAACCCTGAAACGGAACAAAATTCGCCACCAGATCATCCCCCTCATGGAAGAACTCAACCCCTCGTTCCGGAAAAACCTGGAGAAAAGCATCGGCTATCTCGATCAGACCCGTGAATTTCTGACGCTCGAAATGGAGAAAGTACGGGACGAACTGGTTCAAACCGAAGCCGAATGGTTCCGGATACCTTACGATGCACTGAGAAAGCTTCAACCTCTTTCTCTGTACCTCTTTGAACTTCTGCGTCCCTGGCATTTTTCGCCCGAAATGATCGCGGATATCGAACAGGCTATGGACAATGAGCCGGGCCGGATTTTTTACGCCCCCGGCTATCGTTTGGTTTGCGATCGCGCTGCATTCCTTATAACCCCACTCGGGCAAGTTGAGGAAAGACCGGTTTATATCGAAAAATGTCCCGACGAAATTTGGGCTCCATTTCATTTGCGCCTAACGACCGAACCTTATGGAAATGCCTACCCGATACCGGTTTCGCCAAATTGCGCCGTTGTCGATTTCGAAAAAATCGACTTTCCCCTTGCCTTTCGGAGGTGGAAACAGGGCGAATATTTTCAGCCTTTCGGCATGAAAGGACTGAAAAAGGTGAGCGATTTTTTTATCGATGAAAAATATTCCCTTCCGGAAAAGGAAAAGGCCTGGATCGTCTCGTCGGGCGACCGGATTGTCTGGATCGTCGGGAAACGGATCGACGACCGCTTCAGGCTGACTCCAAAAACCCGCACTGTATTGAAGATGGAAATTATTGACGAATGAAAAGGAAAGAGCGTTTTCAGAAAATTCTTACCTGGTTTGAAGAAAACAAGCCGGTAGCCGAAACCGAACTTTTGTACCGGTCCCCATACGAGTTGATGGTTGCGGTTATCCTTTCGGCCCAGTGTACCGATAAGCGGGTGAACCAGATCACTCCTTCCTTTTTTGAACGCTATCCAACTCCCGAATTCCTGGCGGCTGCCACGCCCGACGAAGTGTTCGAATTGATCCGGAGCTGCTCCTATCCCAATAACAAAGCCAAACACCTGGTGGGGATGGCCCAAAAGCTCCTTTCCGAATTCAACGGGATTGTCCCCGACGATGTGGATCAGTTGCAGAAACTGCCCGGAGTAGGGCGAAAAACAGCCAATGTAATCGCTTCGGTGGTTTTCGACAAACCGGCTTTGGCCGTCGATACGCATGTGTTTCGCGTTGCCGCCCGTCTTGGGCTTTCCGAGGGAGCAAAAAATCCATTGCAAACCGAGCAGCAATTGCTCCGGTACATCCCCGAAAAACAAGTTCCCATTGCCCATCATTGGCTGATTCTTCACGGGCGCTATGTATGCAAGGCGCGAAAACCCGATTGCGAACACTGCGGACTGAAGCCCTGGTGTGCGTATTATTTGTCGGCTTCGTCCCGAAACGGATGATCGAGCAGGTAGGTATCCGAACGGCGTGCCGAAACCTGCCAGCTTACTTCCACGTTTGGTTCGCTTGAGCTGATTTCGAACGGATTATTCTCGATTTTCTTCGAAATAATGGCCTGGGCAAATACCCCAATTACGGTCAACAGGTAACGAAAGGCGGAGTTAATGGCCTCAAAAGAAGTCAATTAAATCCTTTGCAAAAAGCTGCAGTCCCTGATCGATTTGCCGGGTGAGTGTTTCAAGGTCGTCAAAATCGGGTTGTTCCACCAGCACGGTCTCCACAATCGAGTCCCTTCCTTTCAGATCGGCAGGGACGGAGTGCTTGTCCCATCCGCTGGCCGAAAACAATTTCCAGTATTCCAACTGGATTTGTTTGTTGGCCCCGGCCAGCCAGGCTTCAAAACGGATGCTGTCGTGCAGGAAAACCAGGGCAATCTTGAGTTTTTTCTCGCTCAATGCTTCTGGTGTGATAGAGAAATAGGTCATGTCCATATATCCAAAGTACAGACCTCCGGACACCTGATAACCGGGGTGTTTGCTGGCCAGATGGTTTTTCAGGTACAACATGAATTCCATCAAACCCCGGTAGGCCGTTTTTATATCGCCCTTTTCGATTTGCTTTTTGTATTCTGCAATGCAGCCGTTCAACGATTTCATGACTTCTTCGTGTCCTTTTTTTAATCGGCGGTTTCCCAAACGGTACCGGGCGCATACCCGTTTTCATTAAAGGCATCGACCGAAAAATAGTA
>DAIMEA010000581.1:0-2289 GCA_036725585.1 Prolixibacteraceae bacterium
GTTTTTCTGGTGAACGAAGGCATGCGGCACGAAGTTACGGGAATTTTTGCCGATCTGCCGTCGAACTCCCATCTGCATTTCGACTACTTCATGCCCATACGTACCTGGGTGATGATGGGATTCCTGCCCGAAACGGATCATTTCCGGGGCGCTGCCTGGTGGACGTATGTCCGCTTACGGAAAGGAGCCAATCCCCAATCGGTTGAACAGTCTTTGGAACAGGTTGCCCAAAAATACCTAACACACCTGAATGCTCAGAGCAGGAAAGGTCTGTTCACCTTACAGGCTCTTTCCCAACTTCATTTCAGTTCCAGCCGCGACGGAGAATTAAACGTGAGCACCCGGGCAAAAACCATCGATGCATTAATCCTCATTGCAGTATTGATCCTCCTGGTTGTGTGGATGAATTATGTTAACCTCTCTACAGCCCTGGCCCGAAAGCGACTGAATGTTTTCGCCACCTATCGAAAACTGGGTGCCGGAAAAAGAAACCTGGTTCTTTTATCGCTCACCGAAAGTTTGATGATCAACCTTATGTCGCTTCCCCTGGCGGTGGTTTTCTATTTTGCCACCAAAGCCTGGTTTGGCCGCATTTTGGGCATTTCACTATCCGATGGGCATATCCCCTATTTGTTTATTCTTACCCTGCTGGGGGTGCTGATCCTTAGCGGGATCTTCCTCACTGCCTTCCTTTCGTCGCTGCCCATACTCCGGGTAAACCCTGCCCTTCAGCAACAGCAGATTCGTCTGAAAAACAGTGGTGCACAATGGCTGGTCGCCCTTCAGTTTTTCACCTCTGTTTTCCTGGTTATTTGCTCGCTGCTGGTTGCCAAACAAATCCGTTTTATGCAAAAAGCCGAACTGGGGATCGATCTGGAACAGGTTGTGGTCATCAATGGGGCAGCTTCCACGCACAGTGATCCCTTGAGAAGAGAACATTTTCTGATGTTTCGCGACGAAGTGTGTCAATTGGCCGGAGTGGTTAGCGGAACAGCCAGCATGAATGTTCCCGGGCAACCCGTTCGGTATCGCAACAGCAACGTGGCCCGCCCCGATCGACAAAGCAATGTCATGCAGGAAGTTCCTGTGGGACAAATCGACGACGGTTACCTTGAAACATATAATTTAAAGCTGCTTGCAGGGAGAAACTTTGGACAACCCTTCCGTAACGACTCTGCCAACGTGCTCATCAGCGAATCGGTAGCCCGCCTGCTCGAATATCCCTTGCCCGAAGAGGCAATAAACAGGCAAGTGCTTCTGGGGGGAGAACTGTTTACCATTATCGGGGTAGTGAACGATTTCCATCACGAAGGACTAAAGAAACCAGCCGAACCCATCCTGTTCACCCACGCTCACCCCTTCGAATTCGGTTATTATTCGTTCCGAATTAAAGGCTCTGCCGAACAAATCGTGAAGCAATTGCAAACCATATGGGGAAAACATTATCCGAACGATCCCATGGATTATTTCTTCAGCGACGAATATTTTAACCGACAATACAACGACGAAAAAAGACTGGGAATGATCCTTTCCGCATTTACGCTGTTCGCGATCATTGTGGCCTCGCTCGGGCTTTACGGTTTGGTAAGCTTCTTCGCCCAACAACGCACCAAGGAAATCGGAATTCGCAAAGTAAATGGAGCTACTGTTCTCGACATCATCGTTTTGATTTTCCGTTTCTTCTTCCGCTACGAGATGGCAGCATTTGTGCTGGCCTGTCCGCTGGCCTGGTTCTTTATGAACTTTTGGCTGCAGGGCTTTGCCTATCAAACCCCGGTAAACGGGTGGATCTTCCTCCTGACCGGCGCCATTGCCCTGCTGATCTCGGTTATCTCGGTCTTATCGCAAAGCTATCGGGCAGCAATAAAAAACCCGGTAGAGGCGCTCAGATGGGAATGATTGTCTTCACCGATCCCTGTTTTTCTCCTTATTGAGGAGCGATCAAAACCAAAACCATCCTGCAGATCCGGCCTTTTTTGTTTTCCCTGTGCATCCAAATACCTTTGTCGCTCCGGGAAAACAAAAAAGCCCTGCAACTCGTTGCAAGGCTTTGGTTTTGGCGGAGAGAGAGGGATTGGTTTCACCGATCTCTGTTTTTCTCCTTATTGAGGAGCGATCAAAACCAAAACCATCCTGCAGATCCGGCCTTTTTTGTTTTCCCTGTGCATCCAAATACCTTTGTCGCTCCGGGAAAACAAAAAAGCCCTGCAACTCGTTGCAAGGCTTTGGTTTTGGCGGAGAGAGAGGGATTCGAACCCCCGGACCGCTCGCACGGTCAACGGTTTTCAA
>DAIMEA010000582.1:0-2280 GCA_036725585.1 Prolixibacteraceae bacterium
TTGCAGAACAAAACCGATTCCCTGAATCGTCGGTTTCTCGATTCGGTTCATGTGCATAATTCCACTGTTTTACAACAGTATAACGATTCAGTTACGAAAGTTTTCAACAAACAAACAAAGGAGATTATTCAGTCGTTGCTTACGTATATTGATCGGATTCCAAACGAGATTACGGTTCGGAATCTGTACGACGAACAATTTCACCTGCCTTTGCAGAATAGCGGAATTTGGTTTAAGTGGATCTGGCTGAAGAACCAATTGAACGATTCGATCGGTATTCGGATTGAAAACCTTGACCGGAGAAATATTCGCTTATTCGTTGATGAATCGGTGAATTTATCCCGTCTTACGTACCGCGAGACCCTGGAAATCAACAAAATTGTACCTTCACGAAGCATCGGTCATAAACTTGATAAAATAACAACCCGCAGCCCGGTTCTCAGTCCGTGGAAATTTCAGGGCAATGCTTACATGGGATTCACCCAGACCTACATCAATGACTTCTGGTCGCAGGGAGGTAAATCGTCTGCTTCGGCGCTGACCACATTTAATTACGATATACGTTACAATAAGAACAAAGTCAAATGGGAAAGCAGTTTTGACCTGAAAATAGGGCTTATTTATTACATCCCTGAAGAAGGGACCGAAACACGACGAAACTGGCATAAAAACACCGATAACTTTGAGTTGAACAGTCGATTGGGTTATTCGGCCTTTAAAAATTGGTATTATAGCGCCGATGCAAACTTCAAGTCACAACTTTTTCAGGGTTTCAAAAATGTGAACGATACCGATCCGTTGTCGTCCTTCCTTTCTCCTGCCTACCTTACTTTTTCAGCAGGGATGGAATACAAACCCAATAAAAACCTGGGAACCTTTCTTGCCCCAATATCCCTAAAAACCACGTATGTTACCGATTCTCTGATTGATGAAACCAAATTTGGTTTACCCGAAGGGGATACACAACGATCGCGTGTGGGGATTGCCGGAAAGCTAGAGTATCAACACCAGCTCCTGGAGAACATCTCGATTAAAACCAAGAATTCTGTTTTTATCAATTATGGAATGAATCTGGCTGGAGAGTGGCAGTTTTTGAAACTCCCTGATTTTGATAGCGAAACCGTCATCAATTTTAAGGTGAACCAGTTTATAACCACGCAATTAAACTTTCATTTTATTTACGATAAGGATGTGGAATCGAACTGGACTTCGGCCGATGGGCTGGAAATGAAGGGGACCCGTTTACAGGTCAAGGAATTTTTCACTTTGGGATTTTCCTATCGCTTATAGTCCCAATTCCTGGATCTTTTGTACTTTGCAGCATGCATTTTTCAAAAGGGTACGATATGAGAGAAATCAAACGTTATTATCGATTAAATGCCTCGCCGTTGGATGTATACAATGCGCTAACTCAGCCGCTTATGATTGAGATCTGGACAGGCGAACCGGTTGTGATGCCTTCGGAAGAGGGTTCTGAATTTTCGATGTGGGGGGGGGCAATCAATGGCAGGCTGGTCGAATTGGTCCCGGGCGAACGCATCGTTCAAATATGGTATTTCGATGAAATTGAATCAACAGTGTGCTTTAAGCTTCACCCCGACAAGAAGGGCACGAGTGTCGAGTTAAGGCAAAACAATATTCCCGATGAAGCATTCGATAATATTTCGGAAGGGTGGGACAACGACTTTTTTGGCTCCCTTCAGGAGTTATTCAATGAGTAAGCAAGTAGCTGCCGGAATATTTATTTGCTGAGCAGATTTATTTCCCGGAGGAGTAACTCACGGTACGATTTTCCAATGGGTAGCGATTGCACCCCTTCTTTGGTCTTTACTTCAATGGTGTTGGCGGTAATTACATCGATGCTGCTTCGATTGACGATGAAGGAACGGTGTATCCGGAAAAACTTTTCTGTGGGAAGCTGATCCATTACCGCTTTCATGGTGAAATGAATCGTGTATTTTTCGTCGTACGTATGAACAATGATGTAGTTTTCAAGGGCTTCAATCCAAACAACATCGTCGTAGCATAGTCGGATTAAATTGGCATTGTTGCGAATGAAAAAATCATTCTTGGAGTTGGATGCCGGTAGCATTTCTTCCTTAAGCTTTGAGAGGGCTTTCTCGGTCGCTTTTAAAAAACGGAAATAGGTAACGGGTTTCAACAAGTAGTCGGTGACGTTGTATTCGATGGCATCGAGGGCATATTTTTCCTTCGATGAAACAACGATGATCTGTACGGGGTGATCGCCCAGCGACTGCATGAATTCGACCCCGTTCATGT
>DAIMEA010000583.1:0-2279 GCA_036725585.1 Prolixibacteraceae bacterium
CCGGGTTTAACCCCCTGGCGAACCATCACCCTGGGCGAAAGTTTACAACCCATAGTCGAAACAACCGTTCCCTTCGATGTGGTGGAACCCTTGTACGAAGCATCAAAGCCCTACGAATTCAGCCGGGGATCGTGGAGCTGGATCATCAAAATGGATCACAACACCATCTTCCCGGTCCAGAAAGATTACATCGATTTTAGTGCGGCCATGGGCTGGGAAACCGTCCTGGTCGATGCCCTTTGGGATACCCAGATCGGGCGCGAAAAAGTGGAAGAACTGGCCGCCTACGGGAAAAGCAAAGGTGTCGACCTCTTTTTATGGTACAATTCAAACGGATACTGGAACGATGCACCCCAGGGTCCCCATGGTTTTATGGACAAACCATTTGTTCGACGAAAAGAAATGGCGTGGATGAAAAGCATCGGCATACGGGGTATAAAGGTCGATTTTTTTGGGGGTGACAAGCAGGTAACCTTAAAAGTGTATGAAGATATTTTATACGATGCCAACGACTTTGGTTTGTTGGTGGTTTTCCATGGTTGCACCCTGCCACGGGGCTGGGAGCGGATGTTCCCGAATTATGCATCGAGCGAGGCAGTGCTGGCCAGCGAGATGTTGCATTTTTCGCAGGAGCGATGCAATACCGAAGCTTTTCATGCCTGCATGCATCCCTTTGTACGTAACACCGTAGGGAGCATGGACTTTGGCGGCACGGTGCTGAACGAGTTCTGGAACGGTACCAACACGCCGAACAGAGGGACCAAACGCTTAACCTCCGATGTATTCCAACTGGCTACTGCCGTGCTGTTTCAAAGCCCGGTACAGCATTTTGCCATGGCGCCCAACAACCTGACCGATGCTCCCGATTGGGCCATTGCCTTCATGAAAAACATTCCCACCACCTGGGACGATATCCGTTTCATCGACGGGTATCCGGGTAAATACGTGATCCTGGCCCGACGGCACGGCGACATGTGGTTCATCGCCGGGATCAATGCCCAAAAGGAAACGCTGAGGGTAAAAACCCGTCTCCCCATGATCCCCGGGGGAGCAGAATTCGTAAAGTATAGCGACGACGAGCAATTAACCGGGAGCGTTTCAAAAGGGAAAATGACAAAAAATCAGGAGTTTGAATGGATTATTCCCGGCAACGGGGGGATGCTTTTGGTGAGGTGACATTCAAAATGGGAACATGATTTAATCAGAAAATGAGATCGTTCCGGCAAGGTCAAAGGGTGCTTGTCTTTTTTCTATGGCTGCCTTTATTCAGTTATGGACAAAAGATACGATTTTACAATTCGGAACAGGGGTTGCCCAGTAGCCTGATCTACAAGATGTCGCAGGATAATTATGGCTACATTTGGATTGCTACGGGAGATGGGGCATCGTATTTCGACGGTATGCGCTTTACGATCTTTCGGCACGAACCCGATAAGGCCGGAACCATTTCAAGCGACCTTGTCAAGTGCATTTTTACCGACAGCCGGGGCAACATCTGGATCGGTACTTCCAATGGCCTGCAAATTTATGACCGGGGGAAAAACACATTTCGGGATTTTCCCCTGCAATACCCTTCCTTTACTGGTACGCCCTATGTTACATCCATCGCCGAAAGCAGTGATCACGAGGAAATACTGGTATCGGTTGCCGGATTTGGAATCCTTTTATACGATGGCCTCAGTCATGAATTGGATATTGCGGGCACGGATCAATTAAAAGAAATGTACAGGAACCCTTATCTTGGTAGTCTTTTTCTTGATTCGGAAGATTTTTTATGGACCTATTCCGAGCAAGGGAGTTTTTATCGGCTGCGACTAAAAACGAAGACCCTTGAGCCCTTGAAATGGAATCCGGGATTAGCGGGCATCAACGAGGAAATTGTGGTTACTGCCCTGGCCGAAGACCCGCTTACCCGCAATATTCTTATTGGTACGTACAATCACGGTATTTTTATTTTTGACCGTACACAAAACCTTATTCGCCGTCCCAAAGGGGAGTCATCGTCCAAATTTCGTATCCGGGCATTATTGGCCGAAACAAATACACGGGGCAGTGGTACGTTAAGCATTTGGGTAGGTACGGAAGATGCAGGACTCAGAAAATTCGACAGGGTTCGGGAAGAAATCATCAAACCCGACTTCCCTTATGCCCCGGTCGACATGGATCACTGCAAAATACACTCCCTGATGCAGGATGCCCAGGGAAATATCTGGGCGGGAATTTTTCAGAAAGGGCTGGTAATCATTCCAAAGCCACTCAACGATTTCGAGTATATTAAA
>DAIMEA010000584.1:0-2279 GCA_036725585.1 Prolixibacteraceae bacterium
CGGTTTTCACCTGTTCCGACGCGGTTAGAATGCCCAGGGCAATGGGCAGGTCGTAGGCCGAGCCCTCTTTGCGGATATCGGCCGGGGCCATATTGATGATCACCTTTCGTTTGGGGAGGTGGTATCCCGTTTCCGACAACGCCGATTCGATGCGCTGCTGGCTTTCGCGAACGGCGCTGTCGGGCAACCCGACAATATGATACTTGATTCCCTGGGTGACGGTAACTTCAATGGTGATGGTGATGGCGTCGATACCGTGTACGGAGCTTCCGAAGGTTTTTACTAACATAGTTTGAGGTTTTGCGTTGAAATTACGAAAAAAAAATGAAAGCGCTATTGCAACGGGAAAAGAAGTTGGGAAAAGGGAAGTTGAAAGAACGATAAAAGGTCTTGACGCTGGTTTTTGCGACGTAACGACTTTTTGCGATGTTTTCGAACTTTGTGTGGTTCGGAATGAAGCGAGAATAATTCCTTGGCACAAACAATTTTTGTATGCTGTTACCTTTCCCCTGTCTCCGGTCACAAATAGTTAGCCGCGATGCGACTCAAAGCTTTTCCGGTGTTTTGCTCTCAACCCTTTGTATCCGGTCCCGGTATGCGGACATGAATGAAACCATTTTCCGAACCCTGAAAAAGCCTTATCTTTGTGCGTAAATCCAAAAGAAATGGGAAGTTTTTTTTACACACCCAAGCCAAAGCAATTTCATGTTGAGCCGCGGTACTGGGATCCGAAGAAGGAAGAACGGGAAGCCCGCGAAAGGCGTATTAAGGCCGAAATGGGGATACGGGAAGAGGGAGAATCCTACCATCCAAATTTACGAAAAGGAGATTTTCGCAAAAGTTTGGCGAACACCAAATGGGCTCCGCACATACAGCGACGCCGGTCCAATACCCGCTTCCTGATTTTGCTGGCTATATTGGCCCTGCTTCTTTATTTGATGTTGAAGTAATCAATTGCAAACGTGCCCGACCTGATCCATCTTTTACCCGACTCGGTTGCCAACCAGATAGCCGCCGGCGAAGTAATTCAACGGCCGTCCTCGGTGGTGAAGGAGCTGGTTGAAAACTCGCTTGATGCCGGCGCCGACCGGATAACCGTGCACATCAAAGATGCCGGTCGGACCCTGGTCCAGGTGAGCGACAACGGCAAGGGCATGTCGCCCACCGATGCCCGTATGGCTTTTGAGCGGCATGCCACCTCAAAGATTCGCGACGCTGCCGATTTGTTTGCCATCCGCACCATGGGTTTCCGGGGCGAAGCGCTCGCTTCGATTGCTTCGGTGTCCGAAGTGGAGATGAAAACCAAACGGCCCGAAGATGAGGTGGGAACTTTTTTGCATGTTGCCGCATCGGAAGTCATTACACAGGAAGTATGCTCGTGCCCCGAAGGAACGACTTTTTGGGTGAAAAACCTGTTTTACAATGTGCCCGCACGGCGGAAATTTCTGAAATCGAACGCCACGGAAGTAAAACATCTGATTACGGAAATACAGCGGGTTGCGCTGATATCGACCGATGTATTTTTTTCTCTGGTGCATAATGGCACGATTGTTTTTGAGCTTCCACCTTCGAATTTCCGGAAACGGATCGTGGCCATTTTTGGTCATACGATGAATCAAAGCCTGGTCCCGGTTCGGTCCGAAACCTCCCTGGCATCGATTGACGGCTTTGTCGGGCAGCCAAAATTTGCCCGAAAAACCTTTGGAGAACAGTTTTTTTTCGTAAACGGGCGCTTCATGAAACATCCCTTTTTTCACCGGGCCGTTGTCCAGGCTTACGAACGAATCCTTCCGGGCGACATGATGCCGGCTTATTTTATTTGCTTCGAAGTTGATCCCGCTACCATCGACATCAACATCCATCCCACCAAAACCGAGATCAAGTTTGAAAACGAGAGCGCCATATGGCAATTGCTGCATGCAGCCGTTCGCGAGGCCCTGGGAAAATTCAACGTAGTGCCGAGCATCGACTTCGATCCTGCCGGGCGGATCGACATTCCTGTGCCGCCCCGCTCTTCGGAAGGGCTCAGGCCCCCGGTTATCGAAACCGACCCGATGTTTAATCCCTTTGGGGAACAGTTTGTATCGATCCCTTCGAGAGGCTTTTCGTCGGGCGAAACCGGCGGGACATCCTCTTTACCCGGGGATGATCCGTTTCAATCGGAAGCCGGAATATCGTGGCATCGGGAATCCGGACAGAATGCGATGACCCAAATACCCTTTAGTCAAAGCGACGGGAACAATGCGCTCGAAAACCGCCCGAATTTCATCATTCTAAAA
>DAIMEA010000585.1:0-2260 GCA_036725585.1 Prolixibacteraceae bacterium
GGACCCTTTCGATGCAGGCCTTGGTGTACATCGGAAGGTTGTTCCTCAATAGAAAACTTAATTTCGAAAAAAAAATCGCACTTACCGGCTCAGAAGTTCGGCTTCCCCAATACTTTTCGGTCATTCTGGGAACATCGCTTAGCCCCCTGCTCGAGGGCAGGGTCGAAACCGACAAGAATATCCGGATCATTTCGGGCAATGTTTTAACCGGCAGCCAGATGAAACCCGATAGCTACCTGGGCTTTTACGACAACCAGGTTACGGTCATTCCCGAAGGAAATCGAATTGAGCCTTTTGGTTGGGCCAGCCCCGGGTTGACCAAGTACAGCGCCAGCAAAACGTTCTTTTCGGGTTTGCTTCCCCGAAAAGAATACACGCTGGATGCCAACTTTCACGGGGGCGAACGGCCTTTTGTCGTGAGCGGCCAATACGAAAAACTGGTGCCGGTCGACATTCTTCCGGTTTATCTGCTCAAGGCCATTCTGGCCAATGATATCGACAAAATGGAACAACTCGGCATTTACGATGTAATTGAAGAAGACCTCGCCCTGTGTGAGTATGCCTGCACCTCGAAAATTAACGTTCAGGAAATTCTTCGTAAAGGAATCGATTCCATCATGAAAGAGCTGGCCTAAATCCCGTAAAAAGTATCGACAATGAAAGGAAATGGAATAAAGAAATTTTTCGACAGTCACCGGACCAAGTTTGAAAAAGGGGGCAAACTGCACCCATTCCAAAGTGTTTTCGAAGGATTTGAATCGTTTCTCTATGTTTCTGAGGCCACGACGAAAAAGGGATCGCACATCCGCGACTACATCGACCTGAAACGGACCATGATCATCGTTGTTCTGGCCCTGGTCCCGACCCTGCTTTTCGGCATGTACAACATCGGCTATCAGCATTTCAAAGCAATCGGATTATTGGAGACCACGGGATTTTTTCCGGTGTTTGTTTATGGTCTGCTCCGGGTTCTGCCGGCCATTATTGTTTCCTACCTGGTTGGGCTTGGCATTGAGTTCACCTTTGCACAGATCCGGGGGCACGAGATCAACGAGGGTTACCTGGTAAGCGGATTGCTGATTCCCCTGATCCTACCCATCAACACACCCTTGTGGATGGTTGCCATTGCGGTTGCCTTTACCGTGATTCTGGCCAAGGAAGCGTTTGGAGGCACGGGAATGAATATCTGGAACCCGGCGCTTGTGGCACGGGCATTTTTGTTTTTTGCCTACCCGGCCTACATGACCGGCGACGAAGTTTGGATCCGGCTGGGACAACAGGCCGACCAGGTTGTGGATGGTTTTTCGGGCGCCACCCCATTGGGTATGGCTTTAAGCGGAGAAATCGATTACAATATATGGGATGCTTTCTGGGGCTTTATTCCCGGATCGATTGGTGAAACATCCACCTTTGCCATCTTGCTGGGCGCAGTTTTACTGATCGTAACCGGCATTGGAAGCTGGAAAATCATGCTATCGACGACCCTGGGAGCCCTTTTCACCGGTATCCTCATCAATATGTTTGCGGTAAATCCCTTCATGGAGATTCCGTTCTGGCACCACCTTTTCCTGGGCGGTTTTGCCTTTGGTGCAGTTTTTATGGCCACCGACCCGGTATCTGCCGCGCAAACATCGAAGGGAAAATGGATTTACGGATTTCTGATCGGGGTTGTTGCCATCATTATCCGTGTACTGAACCCGGCCTATCCCGAAGGAATGATGCTGGCCATTTTGTTGATGAATACGTTTGCACCTCTGATCGATCATTATGTGGTGCAGGGAGCCATCCGCAGGAGGCGGCTGATCCGTGCCAAAGCTTCGGTAAACCTGTAAAACATGCAAAAATGAACAGAAACGGAAATATCTACACCTTCCTTTATGCTTCGATTATGGTCGTTATTGTGGCAGCCATACTTTCCGTGGCCGCTATCAGCCTGAAGCCCTTTCAAAAAAGGAACATCGAAATCGAGAAAAAACAAAACATTCTTGCTTCCGTTAACATAACGGCGCCCAAAAACGAAGTGGAAACGCTTTACGAACAAATCATCCGACAGGCGTATGTTATCAATTCACAAGGAGAAATAATTGCTGACGCCGAAGCATTTACGGTCGATATGAAAAAAGAACATTCCAAACCGGCAGCCGAGCGTCTCCTTCCGATATACGAAGCCTTTCTCGAACCCGGGGGTATGAAATACATTGTCCCTCTTTATGGAACCGGATTATGGGGACCCATTTGGGGCTACCTCTCATTCGACAGC
>DAIMEA010000586.1:0-2259 GCA_036725585.1 Prolixibacteraceae bacterium
GTGGTCGAGTCGGCCCAGGATGCTTTCCCGTTCAGGTATACCGAGTCGGCGACGGCAACAAAAACCGCGTCCATACCCATGATATTCGATTGCAGGGAATGATTGAGCAAGTACTGGGATATATACTGGTACATGGTCGGATTGATTTGTGCCTTCCGGATGACCCGCAAGGCATAGGGAATAATAGAATCGGCAGCCTGAAGGAGGATTTTGTTGAAATAGGTTTCGAGCTTGGGCCGGAGCAAGGGGGTGTTCAAAATGCGATCGTCGGAAAAATCAATCCCGTCGAGGAAATGGTCGCGTTGGTAAAAATACTGATGAAACCAGGCAATGGAATCGTATTTGGGATGTGTTTTGGGAACCGGTGCTTCCGGAACGGGCGACGAATACACGCCATTCATAAACACAGCGAACATGCTTCCGGGTTTTTCCTTCCGGGCGGCATCGAGGTAGCTGCTCATTTGCTGATCAACCGACCGGATTTTTTTCCCGGAGTTCGTTTTTTGCGCCCTCTTCTGCCTGTTGAAAGGCATTTGTCCATTCGGCCTTTTCTTCGGATTTCTGCTTGAGAAATTTCTGGTATTGAAGAAAAAGACGACTTTCTTCCGAGCCCGAAAATTCCAGTTTGGCATACGGATCGGGGTATTCGGTCGACAAAGAGAACTCCTGATCGCTCCCGATGAGAAAGTCGAAATAGTTTCGATCGTTCAGATACAACACATAAAGTCCTTCGTTCAGTTTTTCGTTGCCCGAAAAGGATCCTTTCGCAAAGGAATTGAGCCGAAGGGTGTCTTTTACGTACATTTTTCCGTCGAAGTACTGGGCCAGATAGACGGTTGAATCGGCCAGCCCTGCCCAATCGACAGAAATGCGATAACCCTCAGCCCGGAGGTTGAAGGTTATCAGGAGTAAGATGAATGCAAACAAACTATTTTTTATCATGCGGATTCCGATAAAACAATTTTGCCACAAAAGTGCAAATATTATTCCATCAGATCAACATTTCCATATTGGGACTCGATCACAATAGTCGATTCGGGTTCCCCTCCGCCGACGACCGCGTCGATGGTGATGTTGTTGTTGTCCTCGATATACCGAAAGGTTTCGGCCGACCGTGGATAACGGACTTTACAGTATACGGCCTGGGCTTTGAGGGAATAGCGGGCATCGGAAGCCATACCCAACTGGATGTTGCCGTATTGGTTTTCCAAACGTATGGATTCGAAATGTGGGGAAACGTGGTCAATATCAATATCACCGTATTGGTTCTCCATTTTGAGGATTTTGTTCAGTTCATTGATGCTCCAACCTGTGAACTTTGTGTCGATGGTGGCTTCCTGCACTTTATCAATCTGGTAGTTATCGTACCGGGAATCGGCCATAATCCGTCCGCAGCGTTCGATGGATAGCACGGAATATTTTGTATCGAGACGGGCTGTGGCAACTTGGTCCGAACGGAATTTCGAATATCCGATTTTTGCTTCAAGGCGGTTCACTTCAGCCAGAAAGCCTGTACCGTATTTCAATTCCAAACGGATAAACTCATCGTCGGGTGCGGAGAGGTTTTTCCCGGTGATATTTCCGTAGGCAATGTCGAACATGCCTTTCGCGTTCAGGTTTCCCAGAACCAGATTGCCGTATTTGTTTTCAATCATCAGATTTTTATCCTCCTGGATGTAAATCGTATAATTGATCTCAAAATCCTGGTTGGTCTTAAAATCATCGTCGAAGGTAGTGGTCGCTTTCACAATGCCATCGGAAGAGGAAAATTTAAACCGGATCATATCGGCCAGGTTTTGCGCTTTGCTTCCCGAGAGGTTTTTGATTTCCACCTGGATGTTGATTACAACCGAATCGGTTCGGGTGTAGAGGAAGGTTATATTCCCGAATTTGTTTTCCACATTCAGGGTTTGCACCTCACGGGCAGGCCAGCTTTTGTATACTTTTTTTACATACTCGGCGCGGGCATCGGGGCTGCTGCTTGCCAGCAATCCGGCAATCAGGAGCAGATTAAATACGTGTGTCTTCATGGCTATTTACTTTTTGTTGTTTCGATTCAATTTCATGTACAATCCGGTTCAGAATTTCCAGTTTGGTTTGGTAATAGGTGAGCAGGGCATTGATGACCCGTTCGTCGTTGGGTGTGGCATTCAGGTCGGTGCAAAGTTGCTGGTAGGTATGGTCGTATTCGTCCAGTTCCTCGAGAATCATCCGGACTTGCACACTGTCCTCGGGTGTTTGTGCGTATTGGACCAGTTT
>DAIMEA010000587.1:0-2251 GCA_036725585.1 Prolixibacteraceae bacterium
CACCAGAAAAACTTTTCCTATGGGATCTTCGTTGCCAAAGATCTCTTTGGCCTTCGATGCAGAAATGACACAGGTATTGGGCTGATTGAGGGTGGCCTTGCCCCGGATCATTTTCAAATCAAATACCTCGGCAAAATCGCCTTCTACCCATAAATCGGGCTGATTGCTGAAATACCGGTCGCCATAGCGGATGAGCACCTGTTCGATATAGCCAATTCCTGCGTATTCAATATCGGGTATTTCTTCGGGTAATACCCGGAACAGACCCCTGGGGGTTTTGGTTGAGTGCAGAACTGTTTCGCCCGCCTGGGTAATATCGTAATTGACCCTGTAGATTCGCTCATGATTTGGAAAGAAGGTGTCGTAACTCTTTTCGTATCCGATATAAAGAACGATATGCAGAAAGAAAAGCAGGCCAATAGCCAGACCGAAAATATTCAACAAGGTGTGAAAACGATTCTTCTTTAAATGATGAAAAGTGGATCGAATTGTTATCAGATTCATAATTAGTTGTTTGTATTTTGTGCTTTGATGCTTATCAAGGTTTGTGGGTTGCGGGAAACGGGTTTCTCATTCATACCTCAGCGCTTCGACCGGATTTCTAACGGCTGCCCGCCAACTTTGCCAACTTACCGTAAACAGTGCGATTATGAGGGCTATGATCCCGGAAACAGCAAAAATCCAGGCGCTTAAACCCACCCGGAAGGCAAAGTTTTCGAGCCACTTGTTCATTATCAGGTACGCAATTGGAATGGCAATCAACAGGGCTAGAACAACCCATTGGACAAAATCCTTATTGAGCAGGATCATCACTTCGGATGTTTTGGCCCCGTTTACCTTCCGGATACCCACTTCTTTTTTCCGCTGCTCGATGATGAAAAGCGACAATCCGAACAATCCGATGCACGATAGAAAGATGGCAATGATGGAAAAGAACTTGAAAAGACCGGAAATCTTTATTTCCGATGTGTACATTTCGGCCAAACGATCGTCGAAAAAGCCCATCTCAAAATGAGCCCGGGGAACAATTTCGCTCCATGCCTTTTTTATTTGATCGATGGTCTGGGAAAAATTTTGAGGGTTGATACGGGCAATAATGAAAGCGGGATTATCGAGCAGGGGAAGCAAAAGCAGGGGTTCAACCTGTGAATGCAGCGATTCGAAATGGAAATCGTTAACGATTCCGATGATGGTCCCCTTTCGAACGTTCCATGGACTGAAATACTTGCCTACCGGGTTTTGTATGCCCATCCGTCGAATGGCTTCCTCATTCAGGATCACTTCGGGAGTAACAATATCGTCGACATTCAATACTTTTTCGCAATAGTCGGGAAAATTACGCCCATCAACAAAGGTTATGCCCATGGTTTTGAAATAGTTGTTATCGACGTTCATTTTGCAGATCAATACCCTGTTGTTGGGATCCTTTCCTTCCCAATCGTGACCCCACGATGAATTTCCACCCCAGAAGGGAAGTTTGTCGGAACAGGTGATGGATTCGACACCTGTAATTCCGGTCATTTTTTGTTTGATGGCTTCAAATTTACTCCTTGCATCGGCACTCAGTTCAAGGAAAATCAGGTTTGCCTGTTTGTAGCCCAAATCGTATTGATTGATATAGCGGATCTGCCGGGCAATGATAATTGATCCGCTGATCAGTATGGTGGCCAGGGTAAACTGAACCACAACCAACAGACTTTTCAGGCTGATTTTGGATCTTCGTTTTTGATGTGATTTTAGGGCATGGATCGGATGAAACGAGGCTAGGTATACCGAGGGATACACCACTGAGAGCGCCAACAGGATTGTCAATACAGCGAGCAACATCAGAAGGATCGAACGCCACAGGAACGAATCGAATATAATTTTTTTACCCGAAAAGTTTTGGAAAAGCGGAAGCAGGATCGCAATCAGAAGCAGACTGATCAGGAGGCTGAAAAAAATCATCAGCCCTTTTTCGGCCAGGAATTGTCCCAGAACATTTTTCCGTTTGGCTCCCAGTGCTTTTCGTATCCCGATTTCCGGCCTCCTTTGTTCAGCTTTCGAAATCGAAAGGTTGACAAAATTGATGGAGGCAATCAGGATGATAATCAATGCTATTCCGATAAACTGGTACAGATATTGGATTTTGTTGTTTTTCCCTGAATACGAAAAAAGATGTTCCTTCTTGAAGGGGAAGAGGTGGAGGGAAGTGTTCGATTGCCCTTTATCCTTCAGCCTGTTGGTTATTTTTGATTCCAGAGATTGGACA
>DAIMEA010000588.1:0-2236 GCA_036725585.1 Prolixibacteraceae bacterium
AAGAATTGAAAGGAACGGGCGTTTTTGGTGACCCCGGCGAGGCCGATGCCGTGAAAAGCGACCGGCTGGCCCTTGGGTACAACAATGTAAATTATGTGTACGATATCACGTCGCGAGATAAATTTCAAAACATGGAGGTTTTGCCTATCGATCTGAATAACAATGGGAAAATCGATTCGACCGAAATGATCTATGAATCATTGGATCAGCTAAACAAAGCCATTGTTGAAGGTGTTTACCCTTCTCCTCCGGCCCGCGACCTCTATTTCGTATCGAAGGGGAAACCGCAAAAGCCCGAAGTCGTTGCCTTTATTGAGTGGATCCTGACATCGGGACAACAGTATGTAGCCCAGGCAGGTTATGTTGCCCTTACCGAAGAAAAGATCGAAAACCAACTGGCAAAATTAAAGAATCAATGAGCGCAGTGGCTTATTGGTTAAGAAACCGCCCTTCCCGTATGGAAACCGACCGGTTCAACCGGTACTGGATGTTCGGCTGGCTTATGGTTATTTTGTTTCTTCCCCTGGCCATTACCGCAGGTCTGGTATGGAAATCTTCGTTGCTTTTTCAGGATGGTTCGCTCTTCGAAATGCTTTTTTCCAGTGAGTGGAAACCCTTATCGGGGAAGTTCGGTTTTTTGCCTTTTATTTTGAGTTCTCTTTGGGTTACTTTACTGGCCCTCCTGATTGCCGGGCCGGTATGTCTTTTTTCGGCCATTCATCTCACACATTATGCCAAACCCTTTGTTCTAAGGGTAATGCAGCCGGTTGTTGATATTTTGGCAGGTATACCATCGGTCATTTATGGCGTGTGGGGCATCATTGCCATTGTTCCCTTTGTTTCGAACACACTGGCTCCTTTTTTCGGGATCCAGTCATCGGGTTATACCTTGCTTACCGGGGCTGTGGTGTTGGCCGTGATGATCATTCCCTTTATACTGAACATCCTGATTGAGATTTTGAATACCATTCCGAAGGAATTAACCGAAGCTTCCCTTTCGCTGGGCGCAGGGAAATGGTACACCATCAAACAGGTAATCATGCGGAAGGCATTTCCGGGTATCATATCGGCTATGGGACTGGGTTTGTCCCGTGCTTTTGGCGAAACCATTGCCGTTTTAATGGTTGTCGGAAACGTTGTTCAGATTCCCAAAAGCATCTTCGATGCCGGTTATCCTTTACCGGCACTCATCGCCAACAATTATGGCGAAATGCTGTCCATCCCGATGTACGACTCGGCGCTCATGTTTTCTGCTTTGTTGCTTTTGGCCATCGTGCTGGTATTTAACCTGGTTTCCCGTTTTATGATCATCCGATATGAAAACAAATTCCGATAAAAGTATCAAGAAGATACGGCTCCGTTACGAAGAGGGCTTTTTTAAGGGCGTTATGTTCTTATCGAACTACCTCATTGCTTTTCTCCTTGGGCTGATTATCTACACGATTCTGAAAACAGGTGTGCCCTCCCTGACATGGGAGATGATTACCGAAACACCGAAAGGAGGGTTTTATTTTGGAAAGGAAGGAGGCATTTTGAATGCCATCATTGGTTCGCTGTACCTGGCTCTGGGTTCTACGCTGCTGGCTTTTGTTATTGGACTGCCGGTTGCCCTGTACATGAACACCTGGATGATCCATAAAAGGAACGCGGTGAATGCCGTTCGGTTTGTGCTCGACCTGCTCTGGGGTATTCCCTCCATTGTATATGGCGCTTTTGGTTTTACCCTGATGATGGTGCTGGGTTTGAAGGCATCGCTCATTGCCGGAATCCTGGTAGTGGCCCTGCTCATCCTGCCCATCATGATCCGGGGAATCGACGAGGGTTTGAAAACCATTCCCCGCGGACTGCAGGAAGCTTCCTATTCGCTGGGATCAACAAAATCGGAAATGGCTTTTTTGGTAATGATGCGACAGAGCCTGCCGTGCATTATTACCGCCATCCTGCTTTCGTTTGGCAGGGCCATGGGCGATGCAGCCGCCGTATTGTTTACCACCGGTTTTACCGACAACATTCCAACGTCCCTTCTTCAACCTACAGCAACCCTTCCCCTGGCCATTTTTTTCCAGTTGTCGTCGCCCATACCCGAGGTAAAGGCGAGGGCTTATGCCGCAGCTGTGATCCTGACCATCATTATCTTAATCATCAGCCTGCTCTCTCGTTTTTTTACGTATCGATATGCAAAACACAGTATAAAATTTTAGTGATGAAACAGCATACATTGACTCAGATGAATCCT
>DAIMEA010000589.1:0-2230 GCA_036725585.1 Prolixibacteraceae bacterium
CAGGCGGCAAAGATAGCAATCAATCCGATGATTGCGCAATAGATGGCAAAATAGATCAATTTTCCCTTTTTAACCAGGTTGATCATCCAGGTACAGGCCAGCAGGCCCGCAATAAAGGCGGCAGTGAAACCGGCCACAAAGGGCAGCCACTCGACCGATGCCTGGGAAAAATCGCCCGAAACGGCTTTCAGAAAATTGGCCCCAAGAATAGGAATGATGACCATTAAAAACGAAAATTTGGCCAGATCTTTTTTGTCGTTTCCAATCAGCATCCCGGTAGCGATGGTAGCCCCACTCCGCGAAATGCCGGGCACTACGGCCAGTAACTGGGCGATTCCGATTATGAGGGCATCGATGAAACGGATTTTCCGAATGCCTTTTCGTGAAAAGTTGGCAAAGGCCAGGAGACCAGCTGTGAGCAACAGAGATCCACCTACCAGGGCCAGGTTCCCTGTGAACAGCGATTCGATGGGATCGCTCAGTAAAATCCCGCCGATTCCAACGGGAAGGGCCGAGAAAAGGAGCAGGGCAACATAGCGGTTCGATTCCGTCCACCGGAACGTGAACAATCCCAGAAACAAACGGGCAATTTCTTTTCGGAATACCACCAGGGTGCTGAGCACAGTGGCGCCATGCAGCACCACATCGAATAGCAGGTTGCTCTCGCCTTCGATACCAAAAAGGGCATGGCCCAGTTCCAGATGCCCGCTGGAACTGACCGGCAAAAACTCCGTTAATCCCTGGACAAGGCCCAGGATAATCGCTTCCAGTATGTTCATGGATGTTTATTCGTTCGCTTTGGATTTCTTCATGATGGCATAAATCTCGAAAAGAAAGCCTGCCAGAACAACAATGGGTGCCAGGGTGATCCGCCGGAAACTAAAAACCTCGGGGTTGAAAACATTGGGATCGTCGCTGCCGCCGCCCACCATCAAAAGAAATCCGATCACAATGACCACCAGGCCAATGATCATGAGCCTGTAGTTTTCTTTTCCCAGCGCAAAGGTTTCACCCAATGCTTGTTCGTTCTTTTGTTTTGCCATTGCCTGAATATTTTAAATCGACCCAAAATTAATGAATTAAAATGGTTTTTCAATCCATTCCGAAAAACGGCTTACCTTTTCTGCCGGGATGAGCAGCCAGTCGCCGTTATTTCCTTCCTTAAAAACGTTTTGGTGCTTCAATCGTTCACCTGTCAAAAGAAAGAACCGATAATCCAGTTTTCGGAAATAATCTTCCAGAAGGAGATGGTTCTGGGGATCGATTTCAATTTGTATCAGCGGACGGAATTTCCGGAGTATGTTTTTAAAAAGGGGAAGGGCGATCCCTTCGTAACCTTCGATGTCGCATTTCAGGTAATCGAGCCGGTCGAGGTCGCGAAATAGCGTGTCGGGGGTAATCAAGGTTGCATCAAAGGTGTGTGAGCTGACCTCGTCGTTTTTTGTTAATACATGGGTACGGCCATGGCTGAAATGTGAGCTGTCGACCGGTACTCCCATTTTGACCGGCTGCTTGTCGTTTGCACCAATTGCGTATGGGATAAGAACAACATTGTCCCTTTTCCTTATGTTTCTTTTTAGAATTTTGCGATACAATGCTACCGGTTCAATGCTGTAAACCCGGCCCGTTTTCCCGGTCAGTTTTGAAAAAATCAGGGAATAATAGCCGAGATTAGCGCCCAGATCGATAATGACATCCCCTTTCTTAATCAATTTTTCGGTGAAATAGTGCCAGTCGAACTCATTCTTTCCTTTCAGGATCTTACCATTGAATGAAAGGAAGAAGAGCTTACTTACAACGAATAAGTAGGTTTCGATGCCCAGAATTTTAAAAAGCAATTTTCGAAAAAAGTTCATGGTGTATGTTGGTTTAATAAAAAAGTTCATCATACCTCAGGCGCAGAAATTTATTAACGGCTAAGGTTGTTGATATCCACGAAAGGGAAATACCGGTAATAACAACAATTACAAAAACAACGGCAAGCAAATCGGGCATGCTGTAATTGATAATTTCGTGAAAATGTTTGTTGTAGTTAATGATGACCAGTATCAAAAAAAAGTTTGCAATGAGTCCCCCGAATAAGCCATGCAGTACCCCGCTTGAAACGAAGGGTTTCCGTATGAATCCACGGGTCGCTCCAACAAGTTGCATCGTATTAATAATGAATCGTTTTGAATACACGGACAGGCGGATGGCATTAATCAACAACACCATCCGCCTGTCCGTGTAT
>DAIMEA010000590.1:0-2225 GCA_036725585.1 Prolixibacteraceae bacterium
GCATGGTGGTTTGGGGCATTCCGGAAGAAAGCGCCCGCGGATTCTTCCAGCAGGCCGGACAAAAAGTGACGGAATGGGAAGAAATCCTCAGCCGCTATCGCCCCGGTTCGGAAGTTTTTGATTTGAACCATAGGGCTTTCCGGGAAGAAGTGCCGGTTAGCGACAGGCTATGGAACGTTCTTTTACAATCAGTCGACTATTCCAACCGTACCCGGGGTTACTTCGATTGTACCCGGGGCTATTTGTACGACGAGGTAAAAAGGGGAGGAATAATGAAACAAGCAATTGCAAGTGAGATTATTGACCGAATCCGACTTAATGCCTCCGCGAAAACAGTTTTTTTCCTTTGCCCGGATGTAGCTCTCGATTTTGGCGGAATGGGAAAGGGGATCGCCCTGAACGATCTGGCAGAGGAACTGGTCCAATGGGGCATCGAAAATGCCTTCATCAGCTTTGGAAACAGTTCGGTCCTTACCCGGGGTAGGCATCCCCATGGAGATTATTGGCCTTTCTCCCTGGCTGGGGGAAAAGCTGATGGAAAAATCTGGGAGCTAACCAACGATGCGGTATCGGTCAGTTCCTCACCGGCAGGAGAGCGTGAAGGGAGTTGTCACCACATTGCGAATCCTCGTACAGGGCAGACGCCCCAAAGTCGACGAAGCGTTGTGGTTCGGGCCCGGAATCCGGTCGATGCAGAAGTGCTTTCCACTTGCCTTTTGGCCGCACCCGAGAACGAGCAGTACGATTGGGTATATTCGTTTGGAAATGTTGAAATAGAAATCATCAATGGTTGAGATATGATACAAAACAGAAGAGATTTTATCCGGCAACTGGCCCTGGCCGGCTCGGCTGTTTCCCTGGCTGCAACACCCTGGATCGGGGTTTTCGCCCGGGCATCGCAAGCGGGGAAAGGCCCGGGCGACCGGGTTCGTTTGGCCTTTATCGGAACCGGGAGCCGGGGAAAAGAATTGCTTCGGAATCTGTTGCCGTATTTGCAGGAGGAAAACAGTGACGTGGTGGCCCTGTGCGACAACTTTGCCCCACACCTCGACGATACCTTAAGTATTTGTGCCGCTTCGGGCCGGAAACCAGCTGTTTATGCCGATTACCGGCGTATGATCGAAAAAGAAAAACCCGACGGAGTGATCATTGCCACACCGCTTCACGAACATGCCCACATCACGATTGATTGTCTGCAACACGGCATCCATGTTTTTTGTGAAAAAGCCATGGCCCGCACCCTTGACGATACCCTGGCGATGTACCGGACCCACCTCGAAACCCGACGAATATTACAAATCGGACATCAACGGCTGTTTCATCCGGTGTACATCGAAGGGATGCAGCGCATTCACAACGGCGACCTGGGGGTGATCGGACAAATCAGGGCCTATTGGCATCGCAACAATGACTGGCGGCGTCCCCTGCCCGACAACAACCCGGCTTATGAGCGGCAGATCAACTGGCGCCTGTACAAGGAATATTCGGCCGGATTGCTTACCGAATTGATGAGCCACCAGATCCATGTGGCCAGCTGGGCCCTGCAGCAATCGCCCGTTTCGGTTATGGGAACCGGCTGCATCCGCTATTGGAACGACGGCCGGGAGGTCGACGATAACATTGCCCTGATCTTTACCTATCCCGATAAAACCCCCTTTATCTATGACTCCATGATCAGCAACCGGAAATACGGACTGGAAGAACAGATTCTGGGCAGCACCGGAACCATCGAGTTTGAAGTGAACCGTTGCTATTCGGAAGATCCGCCTCCCTTGCCGGGTATTCAGCAATTAATCAACGACATTGGAAACGGCATTTTCAGTCAGTTGTCCATCGGATCGGGGAGCTGGGCGCCCGAAACAGCCGTCGAAACAGGGGGAGAAGCTCTTGTTGCCGGGAAAATGGAACCCGACACCGCCCTGCAACTCGAGGCCTTTATCCGTTTTATCCGCCAGGGATCGGCTCCCGAAGCCATGATGCGCGGTGCTTATGAAGCAAATATCTGGACCCTCCTGGCCGAAACAGCCATCGAAAAAGGAGAAAAAGTAACCTTGCCCGACTCTTATAGAACAGAAACAACAAGCGAATGATGAAAACGGATGCTTTTTCGCCCGCGCAAATAAAGCGGGAAACCCTGATCGGGTTAATCTGCCTGGGAATATCGGTTGTTATAAACCTGGCAGCCATCATCGTATACCAAACCCGTTGGCAGGAACTCTATACCC
>DAIMEA010000591.1:0-1926 GCA_036725585.1 Prolixibacteraceae bacterium
GGTCATAGCCTGCTACACCCCTTTGCGCTGGGACGGTTCCTTTTCCCGCGTTGGCTACACCCTGGATGCTGTACGTGGCGACGAAGTGTGGAACTCATCCCAACAGTGGTATCTGGAGTACGACAGACTCAATTCACCGGGTACCATCGGAATCGGTGACGAGTGGATCTGGCGCAGCTTTTACATTGTAGTAAACCACACCAACTTTGTTCTTTCGAAGGTCGATAACGTCGACATGCCGGAAGATTTGTATAATCAGATTAAAGGACAGGCCCTTTTCCTCAGGGCCCTGGCCTACTACGAACTGGTTACCTATTACCAGGCTGTCCCGTTGATTACCGACTATGCTTCGTATTCAGACATCGAAACCATGTATGCATCCAACAAACCGGAAAGCGAAGGCGTTGCCCAGCAAGACATTGTATTTGACCAGATTGAAGCCGACCTCACCGAAGCGATGCAACTTTTACCCTCGCGCGATGCAGGCGGAGAATGGGCCCAGGGCCGTGCCACCTGTGGCGCTGCTGCCGGATACCTGGCCCGTGCCCTGATGTTCCGCCATAAATTTCCTGAGGCGTATACGGTACTGAAAGACATCATTGCCGGCAAGTACGGGCATTACGAACTTACGGCCGATTATGGCGACAACTTCCGGGAAGGTTCAGCCTGCGAGAACAACAAAGAGAGCCTCTTCGAGATTCAATTTCTGGACTATGGCACAGGGGGCACTTCCGACGAGTGGGTCATCGAACTGTTAAGCCCCGAAGCAACCCAGGGCCACGCTGTCGAAAGCAACTACGCTTCCCAGGATTTGGGTAGCTGGGGCGACCTGGCCGGCTCACCCTGGTTGTATAACCTGTTCAAAAAAGAAAGCTGTACCGATGGCCGCCTCGATCCTCGTTTGTACTGGACTTTGGTTACCTTCGAAAACGAGTACAGCAGCTATACCGGCCAGAAAACAGCAGCCTATCCAAATGGAGATCCCCGTTGCAACACGATTTACCAACAGGATATAACGGCAACTCCCCGGTCGAATACGTCCCAGGGCGGTATATCCATCGCCAAGTTCACCAATGCACGAAACAATCTCTACAGTTCGATCACCAACGGATTGCATTGCGGTGTCAACCTACGCCTGATGCGCTACAGCGATGTTCTCCTGCGTGCAGCCGAATGCGAAAATGAAATCAATGGCCCGACTCCGGCGGCCATCGAGTACATCAACATCGTGCGCCGGCGCGTTGCCCTTCCGGATCTTCAGGCTTCCAGCTTCCCCTCGGCCGATGCGCTTTTCGAACAGATAGCCAATGTGGAACGTCCGAAAGAATTTGGCTGCGAAAACGGACGGGGCATCGACCTGCTTCGTTGGGGATTCTTCTACGACGAAGGCCGTTTTAACCAGTTGATGGAACATGGGTATTACAAACTCGACGGCATGGCCTCGACCGATGAGCTTACGGCGGAAACCGCCAGCGCATCGTCGTTCCAATACTACTACAAGGGACATGAATATTTCCCCATATTTCAGAATACACTGAATGCCAACCCGAACCTGGTGGGCAACTCGGCAAACAAGAACGAAGACAACGGACCTGCCTTCAAAGCAAAATGGTCGGTTCGTCCTGTGGTTAAGTAGAGACAGATCCTCGCAAATTTTCAACTTCCTTATCGGCATATTTTTTGTATGCTGATAAGGAAGTTTTTTTAAAATAAACAAAAATTGTTGACCGGAATAACATACCTTGACACATCAGATTGTTTGCCTGCTTCCTATGACCGTTTTTACAAATCCGGTGTCATTCCGACGATCCCGATGGCTATCGGGAGAGGAGGAATCCCTTCAAATCGGGTGTCATTCCGACGCTCCCGAAGGCTATCGGGAGAGGAGGAATCCCTTCAAATCGGGTGTCATTCCGACGCTCCCGA
>DAIMEA010000591.1:2026-2213 GCA_036725585.1 Prolixibacteraceae bacterium
AGGCTATCGGGAGAGGAGGAATCCATTGTTACAAGAGATCTCTCACTCCGCAAAGCTTCGTTCGAGATGACACGTTGGTCGAAATCTGTTTAAAGTAGTCACAAAACAAATTTAAAGGCAGTTTCCCGCAAAAACAACGACAACAACGACAACAACGACAACAACGATAACAACGATAACAACGATA
>DAIMEA010000592.1:0-2203 GCA_036725585.1 Prolixibacteraceae bacterium
TACCCGGTCGAGATCCCGGAATGCGTCGACCGTCTTTGCCAGTGCTTCCCGGATGTTCCGGTTATCGCTTCCGAGCCGTGACCAGTCGATCCCGTTTCCATCGGAGAATGTGGCCAGGGCCAATCCGGTAACGATGGCCACTTCGTTTTTCATGAACGGTGAGGCGGGAGGAAGGCAGCCCTGGGAAAAGCCGATTTTTGCGGTGGCATCCTCGACGGTCGAATACTGTTTGTTCCCGTTGCGAACATCCTCGTCGGTGCGTCCGAGTGCCGGGAGGATCAACGCCCGTTTCCCGGTTACCAGGTGGCTACGGTTGAGTTTGGTCGAGATCTGGACCGTGAGTCGGCAGTTCCGGAGGGCTTTTTCGGTGAATTCGGTGTCGGGGGCCGCCGAGGCAAGGTTTCCCCCCAGGGAAATGAGTACGCGGGCTTTTCCTTCGGCAAAGGCTTTTATTGCCGGAACTACGCTCAAGCCGGGTTTCCGGGGAACGGAAATGGGAAAATGGTGTTCGAGCGCTTCCAAAAACGAAAGGGGCATGTTTTCGCCTACTCCTGCTGTACGGATACCCTGGATGTTGCTGTGGCCCCGCACTGGGCAAAGCCCAGCACCGGGCCGGCCCACGTTTCCTTTCATCAACATCAGGTTGATCATTTCCCGGAGTGTTTCGATGGAATTCCGGTGGTGGGTAATGCCCAGGCACCAACAGAGAATGGTGGCAGGCGACTGCATGTATAAAGCGGTTGTTTTCAGGATATCCTCTTTCTCAATCCCGCTGTCGGAAATAATTTTCTCCCAGGGCGTTTCTTCCACCCGTTTCCGGTAGGCTTCATATCCCCGGGTATATTCGTTGATGAATTTTCGATCCAGAATTGCTCCATCGCTTTGTTCTGTCTCTAGTAACGCTTTAGCTATTCCGCGCACCAATGCCATGTCGCCGTTGATCCGGGGCTGGAGAAAAAGGGTGGCCAGTTGGGTTTGTTTGCCCAGGTAAGAGGCAGCTTCCTGTGGATCGGCAAAACCCATCAGGCTGGCCTCGGGCATCGGGTTTACCGCTACGATTTTGCAACCCTTACGCACGGCGGCCTGCAATGCGCTGAGCATACGGGGGTGGTTCGATCCGGGATTATGCCCGAAAAGGAAAATTAAGGAGGCTTTGGGAAAGTCGTCGAGACGAACCGTGCTTTTGCCAAAACCCAGGCTCAGGGTCATGGCTTTTCCCGAAGGCTCGTGGCAAATATTGGCGCTGTTGGGCAGGTTGTTGGTGCCCAGCGACCGGGCAAATAACTGGTACAGGAAGGCAGCTTCGATCGAAGTTCTTCCCGAAGCATAGAAAACAGCCTCGTCGGGGTGGTCCAGATTCCGGAGTTCACGGGCTACAATCTGAAAGGCATCCTCCCATGAAACAGGTCGGTAATGAAGCGCGTTTTCGTCGAGCAACATGGGTTCGGTGAGACGGCCCTGTTGTTCGAGCCAGTGTTCGGGGGCCAGCAGTAAATCGCTTACCGACCATTTTTCGAAAAAGGAAGCATCGATTGTCCGGAGCATTGCCTCGGCGCTGACATTCTTGGCTCCATTTTCACAGAATTCGAAGCGCGACCGGTTCCTGTCGGGATTGGGCCAGGCACAACCCGGGCATTCAAAACCCGCAACCTGGTTGAAGTGTCCGATCAGTTTCCGGCTTTTTTTCAGGCCGGTTTCTTTGTACAGAAAGCTAAGAGAACTCAATACGGCATCCATGCCACCGGCATACGTTTTTGGCTGGTCGTGGTTTAGCCCGATCAAGCGCGCTGCGTCCTTTTCCAGGTCGGCTTTTTCCAGAGCCCGGACTGAACGGATGATTTCGCGCCCCAGCGACTCCATGCCCGCCAGCCAGGCAATTCTTTCCCTGTATCGGGCGATCTCGTCGGGCTTAAGGATGAATCGAGTCAGACCGCATGCTTCCGTGAGACTGATCAGCGGAGGGAGATGGGCATCGGGCAGCTCGTTGCTGATGATGACGTCCCTGATTTGTTTTTGGATGGCAATAATCCGGGAGAGTTCCGGTAGAAAAGTGCCGTGTCTGGAAAAATCCTTTGCCCCTGTTTTTTTGGGGGAATCTCCATTTTCTGAGGCGATTAAAGCATCCCAGACCATCCGGCGGAGGGTCTGCCCGTGGGCGGCCACCAGTTCCACTGCGTTTGCCAGTGCAATGGCCTTTTCGGGG
>DAIMEA010000593.1:0-2187 GCA_036725585.1 Prolixibacteraceae bacterium
GGGCTATCGGCAGCCTATTACCTTCAGATGCAGGGCATCCAGACCGTAATCTACGACCGTGGGGAACAGGCCGGCGGACAACTACGAAGCGCCATCCCCGACAACATCCTGCCCAAAGAAGCCCTCGGCCGGGAAATTGAAGCCATCCGAAAACTGGGCGTAGTGTTCAAGCTTCATACGCCCATCGGGAAAACGGCATTCGAACAGCTTCGCCGCGACTACGATGCCGTGGTCGTGGCAACAGGCATCCCCGACGATGAAAGCAAAACATGGGACATTACCGCCAACACCCGGGGATTCGAAGCCGACGACAATACCTATCATACCAACCTCAAACGGGTATTTGCCGTGGGCAATGCCCTCCGCTCGTCCAAACTGGCCATCCGCTCGCTCGCCCAGGGAAAAGAAGCCGCTGCTGCCATCGGACAAATACTGAACGGAAAACCGGTGGTGGGACAGCCCCTGAAATTCAATTCCAAATTTGGGAAACTGGTCATCCCCGAATACGCCCAATACCTGAAAGAATCGAACGAAGAGAAAAGGACCGAGCCTGCCCGGGGTATCCTGGAGGGATTAACAACAAGCGAAGTGAAAACCGAAGCCGCCCGCTGCCTGCATTGCGACTGCCGGAAAATCAATACCTGCAAACTCCGCGATTATTCCGATCACTATGGAGCCGTTCAAAAACGCTTCGCTTACGACGAACGCAAGCCTGTCCGTAAAAATTTTCACAAAACCATTGTGTACGAACCCGAGAAGTGCATCAAATGCGGTATTTGCGTGCGCCTTACTGCCAAACACCAGGAAGAATTCGGATTTACATACATCGGGCGGGGCTTCGATGTGGAAATCGGGATTCCCTTTAACGAACCCATCAACGAGGGTTTGAAAAAAATTGCCGAAAAGGTGGCCGATGCCTGTCCCACCGGGGCGCTGGCCCGGCGCTGATACTTAATATTTTTCTTTATTGCTTTTTCGCCCAGGCAATAGTATCTGCTCAGCACGTTCTTTATTTGCATCGAGAATCATTTGCAATGCATCTTTCAAATTCTCTCTAGCCTCGTCCAATGTTTCCCCCTGTGTATTCACACCGGGGATTTCTTCATTAAAAGCCGAATAACCCCCTTCAGGTTCTTCGACAAAAACTGCTGAAAAATGAAATTTTTTATCGATCATTGTTTTTTCCTTAAAATTAATCGATTTTACGTCTCTCTTCCATGTAATAAAATGAAAATAAATTGACTATTAATAGAAAAAACCATGAGACATATCCTTACCATTATTCTTTTTCTGGCTCTTTTTTCGGGCTGTATCGAAGCCCCGCCCGAGTCGACCGACTGGAACATCAACATTGACTATTTTGCTACTACCCTTGAAAAACAGCACAAAAACCTGTTTTTCCAACTAACGCGCGACAATTTTTACGATCAGGTGGAAAGTCTGAAACAGCAAACGGAAAACCTGAGCGATGCCGAAGTGGTCATCGAACTGTCGAAGATCCTGACCAATGTGGGCGACGCCCATACTACGGTTGATCTGGGAAACGCCTGTTTTAACCGTTTGCCTTTTGGTTTTCTCTACCTCAACGATGGGCTGTTCTGCTACCGGACCCCCGAAAATTGCAGCAAATTACTGGGGAAAGTGCTTAGCGGAATCGACGATACCCGCATGGAGGACTTGTACACCCGCTACCAGACGATCATTCCCCACGAAAACGAACCCAAACTCCAGTTGGGCATCCAAAGCAATTTGTTTTGTTCTGAAATCCTCGAATACCTCGAAATTGCCGAGAACGGCCATCAGTTTACTGTTTACACTTCCACTGGATTAAGCATCCCTATATCCGAAACCGAGCTCAGTTCCATTTCGCTTTCCTTTTTTTCGGGCAAAAATGTGCCCTTGTATATTCAGGACACCAACAAGGAATACTGGATGAAGGCCTTACCCGATGAAAAAATAATGTATGTCCAGTATAATTCGTGCAGCCAAATGGAGGGGTATTCCTTTGGTCGTTTTACTTCCGATGTTATGAAAGCCATAAAAGACCAAAACCTGGAGAAAATGGTCGTTGATTTACGTTGGAACGGCGGGGGAAATTCCCTGATATTTGGCCCTATGCTGAATGCAATAAAAGCCCACTCAACGATCAATCAGGACGGACATCTGTATGTAATAATCGGGAAATAT
>DAIMEA010000594.1:0-2164 GCA_036725585.1 Prolixibacteraceae bacterium
CGGATTCAAATCGTCGTTTTTAATCGAGATCTTGTCGAACCTTTCCTCGGCCGAAGTCAAGGTGGAATTATCCGACCCGACCCGTGCCGGGATTCTCCTACCTTTGGAAAAAGATTCGGAGAATGAAGATGTGCTCATGCTGTTAATGCCAATGATGATCAACGTATAAGTCAGTAAGTCAAACCACTGTCCGATCGTTTACGAAATAGTTCATTTCGCTCCGGGCAATCGGAGCCGAAATGTTTTTTTCATCCTTTTATGATCCGTACCATGGAATTACAACTCAGGAATCCCCTTATTTTTCTCGATCTGGAAACCACCGGAATCAACATTGCATCGGACCGTATTGTGGAAATTGCCCTGTTGAAAATAAACCTCGACGGGAAAGAAGAAGAAAAGCTGCTTCGGATTAACCCGGAAATGCCCATTCCCGATCTTGCCTCGAAAATACACGGCATTTTCGATTCCGATGTACAAAATGCTCCTACCTTCAAAGAGGTAGCCAAAACCCTGGCCCATTTTATGGAGGGCTGCGACCTGGCAGGATTTAATTCAAACCGCTTCGACATCCCCCTGCTGGCCGAAGAATTTCTCCGGGCCGGAGTCGATATTGATCTGAAAAAACGCAAATTCATCGACGTACAGGCCATCTTTCACAAAATGGAAAAACGAACCCTAAAAGCAGCCTACCAGCTTTACTGTCATAAGGAACTCGAAGATGCACACAGCGCCATGGCGGATACCAAAGCTACCTACGAGGTACTTAAAGCCCAGCTCGATTGCTATCACGACACTGAATACGAAGACAACAACGGATCGAAAAGCATCCCTATTGTAAACGATGTCGATGCGCTCTCGGAGTTTTCGTCGTTTGACCGGAATGTCGACTTTTTGGGCCGGATCGTTTTTGACGAAAAAGGGGTTGAAGTATTCAATTTTGGTAAAAACAAAGGAATGTCCGTTGAAAAAGTATTGAAGGAACAACCCGGATACTATGGATGGATCATGAACGGCGACTTTCCCCTGTACACAAAGAAAGTACTGACTGCCATAAAACTAAGGGCCTTCAACCGATAGCGCCTCCGGAAAAAGGAAAAAATCAAAAAGGAAACATTCCCGATAAAGAAACGATTTATTTATGCGCATTGTGATTGCATTGTGATTGCATTGTGACAAGCATGTATTTTTCAGAAGATTTCGCCGGGCAGCTGTTGGTTAAAAAGTTTATTAATGTAAATTTGTGGGGAAAAATTAAATAATATACCTATGAAAAATAAAATTTCCTTTCCTCTCTTCTCCCTGATGCTTCTTTTTACGCTCATTAGCTATGCACAAATGCCTCCGGCCGTTACCCTGCCTCATCGGCTTTCCGGAATGGAAGATATTGCCCCGATCGACATAGACGGGGACGGAGTAATTGATTACTACGTCATCTATCTTTCAAACGGTACCATAAGCATGAGCTTTATTGAAGGATCCAATCCCCCTATAAGCCCGGAACCCCTGCCACCACTCGGATTGTCTTTACCCGACCCCAACAGAATTATCGTAGAATATGTTAGCGTACCTACTCCTCCGGGAGTGTCATCACTAAGTATTCCTTCACCTCTTTCTTCAGCGCCTCTTGAGTCGCCATCAGGACCTCCCTTTACCCGGTTCATGCCTTATGGAGAAATGATTGGCTCAACAGCGCCCGGAGGATCTGAGTGGTATGAGGGAGCATACATCCATGTTTCCGAAGGATTGATTCGCACCCCCCTGGGAGCCAACTCTTACGAAGACGGCGTTTTGTCCGGATATGTCGGTGTTTACTTCGACGGTTTGCTGGGGTGGACCTACGGCTGGATCAATATAGAAATTGCCCCCGACGGAAGCTGGGTGCTGATCAAATCGGCAGGCAGTTCGACCACACCGGGCACACCCATACCCGCCGGACTGGGCGACCCGACGGTTGTTCCCATCTCCATTCTGGCCTCGCTGCTGGGACTAGGAGCCATCGGCGGAGGTGTCTATTTTCGCAGGAGAAACCGGAAAAAATAAATACGTCAAAAGAAATACGATTGAAAAGCCTCCGTGTTTCCGGGGGCTTTTTTTTTGTCGAAAAGCACCAAAAATTTGCTATTCAACCGACTGTTTCAAGATCACTTCTTCGATGGCTTTCCGG
>DAIMEA010000595.1:0-2160 GCA_036725585.1 Prolixibacteraceae bacterium
CGCGTGGTCGATTTCATGGTTAAAAACCCCGTTTCCGACCCAACCATTCCCGGGGCACTGTTCCGGAAGCCGGGCTGGTTCGGGCAAATGAAGTTGTACCTTCGCCGCGATATCGACACCAAGCGAACGAACAAACAATACCTTTCCCTGGTTCTTTTTGAAGCGCCTCTGCTGGCCCTGATCCTGTCTTTTTTCATGAAATACGCGCCCGACGGGCATTATACCTTTTCCGGAAACGACAACATCCCTTCTTTCTTGTTTATGAGTATGGTGATTGCCTTGTTTGTGGGCATGAGCCTGAGCGCTGAGGAAATATTCAGGGACCGGAGGATCCTGAAGCGGGAACAGTTTCTGCATTTGAGCCGGGGTGCTTATTTTTCTTCCAAAATTCTTTTGATGTTCCTGCTTTCGGCCTTTCAGATGCTCGCTTATGTAGCGGTAAGTTATCTGATCCTCGATATTAGGGGGCTTACTTTTTCGACCTGGGCCATCCTTTTTTCCACGGCCTGTTTTGCCAATGTCCTGGGACTTAATCTTTCGTCGGGGCTCAACTCCATCGTGTCGATCTATGTGGCCATACCGCTCATTCTTGTTCCCCAGCTTTTATTCAGCGGATTGATTGTTGATTTCACCAAGATGCACGCTTCGATGAACAGTTACCGGAGTACACCCATTGTAGCCGATATCATGGCTTCCCGATGGTCGTACGAAGCATTGGCTGTCGATCGGTTTATGAATAACCGCTATCAAAAGCAGGTTTTCCAACTTGAACAGGAAAAAAACGATGTTTCGTTCAAAACCTTTTACTGGATCCCTGAGGTGCAAAAAAACATCGACATGCATCGACGTTCTTTGAGCGAAGGGAAAATACAAGAAGCCAACGAGCGTATTCCCCTGATCGAAAACGCCTTTCAAACCCTGGATACCTGGCTCGCCACATCGGACGATTCCCTCTCGATGGCGATTCATCAACTGGCTGTTGCCCCGTTCAATCCGGAAAACGTCGAATCGTACGATCGCTGCCTCGATCAAAGCAACGATCGTTTCTTTGCCCGGTACGAACAGATCAACAGCGAGCTTGACCGAAAGTATCTTTCCCTTACCCGTTCGCTGGGTGGCAGTCCCCAGCTCCAACGCTTCAGAAATCGCTATACCAACCGGAAACTGGAAGACCTGGTTCGCGACACCCATGCCTATTCCCGACTTAAAGTTATTGATAACCAAATTGTACAGGCCGATGAGTCTATTTATCGTATGCCGCAAAAAAGAAACGGTCAGGCTCATTTTTACGCTCCTTGTAAATATCTGGGCTCCCTGAAAATTGGGACTCCCCTGTTTAATATTTTGGTTATGTGGATCTTTACCTTCTTTCTTATCGTATCCTTGTATTTCGATCTGTTGCGCAAAGCCCTTGCTTATGTCGAACGCTGGCGTTTGATCCGCCAGGCCATCCTGCGCGAAAAGATTTTTGATAATCCGATGGCTTTTATCAAGGGAGAGAAAAAATGATTTTATGTTGAATAAAAGAACAAAATGTTAGGGATTCGCAAAATCATCGTTTATCTTTACTGAATTGCATATTATCGACAAAAGCACTCGTTTGAAATGGTACGGAAAACAGCCCTGATCATCCTGATTTTCACCCGGGGAATTCTCCTTTTCGGACAATTGCCCGAAATCACTTTCACTCCGCACTGGCTGCCCCAGGCACAGTTTGCCGGATATTATATGGCACTGGAAAAGGGAATTTATACGGCTGAGGGAGTTGATGTCACCATTGTTCATCCATCGGCGGCCGTTATGGCTACCGAGAAATTGCTGAGCGGGGAATCGGATGTTATTTCCCTTTTTCTGATTACGGCTCTTTCGGTAAAAGACAAAGGAGTTGACCTGGTGAATATTGCCCAGTTTTCTCAAAATTCGGCCTTGTTGTTTGTTGCCAAAAAAAGCAAAAACATCCGTTTGCTCGACGATCTGAACCAAAAACGAATTGGTATATGGAAAAGCGGCTTCGATGAGGTGCCGAAAGCCCTGGTCAATTCCCATAACTTTAAGGTAACTTGGGTCCCCATTCTTTCATCGGTTAATATGTTTATGATGGATGGTGTGGATGCCATGACTGTTATGTGGTACAACGAGTACGACCAGATCATCAACGCG
>DAIMEA010000596.1:0-2149 GCA_036725585.1 Prolixibacteraceae bacterium
GTCGCCGCCTTTAATCTTCAGCAGGTTCTCGGTAACAAAAGCCGGATTCAGGATAAGATCCTGCCAGTCGGTCTCGTTATTGTACAAAAAGTTGTAGTAATAATCCGGATCATCTTTCAGAAAGGGAAATTCCTCGGTAATGTCGGCCATATCGTCGAAATGGGTAAGAGCCACATTGCCGATGTAGTTTTTGTATTCCCGGTTGTTGAGCAGGGGCATTTTCCGGGAATTTTCGTTTATACCGTATTGGGCAACAAACGAAACCCGTGTTTCAAGGTCGGTGGCATTGTCGGTTTCAATTATCAGCACTCCGTTGGAACCGATCGATCCATAAAGTGCGGCTCCGGCTCCCCGGATGTAGCTGATATTTTTGATGTCGGAAGCACTGAAAGCGTTAAAAATATTGCTGGTATACCCGCCGATTACGGGCGATTCGCCCATATCGGGAACAAAGGGTACCCCATCGATCACAATAAGGGGCGACGACTTTCCGATGAGGGTGTTCAACCCCCGGGCATTGACATAAGCCCCTTCGCCGGGCATGCCGCTTCCATCAACAACCTGCAATCCCGGGATGATGCCTTGCAGGGCACGGTCGATATACAAGCTGCCTTTGGCGAAGTCCTTTTTACCGATATTGGTGCTGGCGGTTGATTTTTTTCCTAAAGTTGACCGGCCAAAAGGTTCCAGCAAATCCTCATTGTAGTTCACTTTGTTTTCGGGCACCATAACAAACAGAAGTTCCCCGGAGGTAACCGGTTTTTTCTGTGTATAGAAGCCGGGAGCCCATACGGAAACAGAACCCGCCATTGAGGGCAGTTGAAAGGTGAACGTGCCCGCTTCGTCGGTTTCGACCGTTTGGGTTCCATCGGACATGGAGACCACACATCCTTCGATCGGGGTAAGGCCCACTGAGCGGACAACCCGGCCGGTAAGGGCAAATTGTGCACCTGACGGAAGGGTTTGTGTCCCCAGAAAAAGTGCAAGGATAAACCTGATTGGTATTCGTTTTTTCATCCGTGTCATTCTTTTTAGCTTATCGAAATTCCTTTGGATTCCCATTTTCTAATAATTGTTCTCCGTCGGTTTCAAAGTCCAATGGTAGATTTGCATGCGTTTGGCAGCGCCAATTGCCTGAAGTTTGTTAAATTTCACCTTGATCCGGAACGTTGACATTTCGTCGCCGGTTACCTGCACAACGCCAACAAGCCCTCCCAGACCATTCCACTTTTTGATGTTCGGGTCGGTTTCGTTTACGCGGTCGTAATTCCAGGGTGTTGAATTGGTCGCTGCTATTTCCGTTGCCACGGGTGGCCAGCCCTCGGGAATCGGATCGGGCCCCGAATGAAAATAAATATCCACGTAGGGATGCCCTTTACTCCGGAAACCCATGTAAAAGTTATACTCACCCGGGGGTACTTTCATAATGGAAACGGCCCCGGTTTCGGCATTGTAATCGAGGGGCGTGAATTCAAGGGAAAATTCATCGGTCGAATTCTCGTCGCCCGTCATGTCGAAGAGCCAGTAATAAAATCCCGCCACGGGTGACTCGTCGCCTTTCATGATCGAAAACTCTTTCGTGCCTTTCAAGGTGTACAGTTCTGCCTGTTGTTCCGGGGTCAGGTACTCATAATAATGGACCCTGGATTTAATCCGGTTGATAATCACATTGTTTGGAATTTTCATTTCGCTTACGTTGTACACGATCCCGTTGCTGAGTTGTTGAAGGCTCGAAGGATCGATCTGCTGAACAGTGGTCCTCCAGATCCTTCCAAAGGGCGAGCGCAAATCCAACTCAGCGCCATAATTGGTGATCACGCCCCTGTGGAATATAGCTTGTTTAACCCAGTTAATGGCCAGTGTGCTATCCAGTATGCCCATGGTTTTCCCCATCAGGGCATACTGGTCGTTCAGCTTATTCATCGTTTGCGATATCACTTCATTTCCGGGCAGGAACAGGGTTAACTGTTCGAATTCGGAACTGATATCCACCGTATCGAACATTGGGTTGTAGGTATAAAATACCGAATCGTAGAGGGTATTCCCGGTCAGGTCGACTCCAACAGGGACGCTGTGTGCCTTATCGAAGGTTCGCTTGTTGTAAAAACAGATTGAGTCGCGGATTATTGAGTAGCTGTCATCGAGAAGG
>DAIMEA010000597.1:0-2141 GCA_036725585.1 Prolixibacteraceae bacterium
CAATCCGGCCAGGCTGTAAACAATGACTTTTCGTTTCCCCGCTCCCGGGATTATCCACCCGCCTGCCAACAACACGATGCCGGTGGTAAGGGAAAAGACCTGAATTGAGGTAAAGAACCGGCCCAGCAGGAAAGCAAACAGCAAACCCCCCATCAAGCTTCCGATCGATTCGTAGGCGTAAGCCGTCCCGATCCGGTTCTTCTCCCGGGAAAGGAGCGTCGATAAAAGGGTGAAAAGATACCCCGACAAAAAACAAACCGGGAACAACAGCAGCAAAATACCCGTTGTCGATGCATCCAGCCCGGCCACGATGCCCGGAGGGAAAAGCATTCGTTTGAGGCCGTACAGCAGGACTATGGAAAGAACGGGGAAGAACGCAATGAAAATCAAGGCCTTCAGAACTTTCGCCCGATCGCTACTTCCCCCGGTTGTTTTTCGTCCGTGCCAGGCTCCCCACCCGGTTAAGAGGAACCATGCGGCCATAACCAGGCCCAGTACCATCTCGTTTCCTTCGAGAACGCTCATGAATTCGCGGATAAAAACCACCTGGTTGATGATTGATACGCCCCCCAGCAGCAACAAAAATCCCGCGATGCGTTTCCTTTCCGAAGGATCGCTTTCTTCAGGAGGAGGAATTTCCGTTGGGCGGGCGGGAGTTCGTGGGGAAAAGTAATACTTCAGGTGATGGAATAGATGGATGAGGGAAATCAGCGCCATCGCGATTCCAAACGAAACATGCCAACTCAGGAGCCGGTCGTAACCGGGCACGTCGAGTTGGTAATTGATTTTTACAACACTGAACAATCCCAGGCCCCCCGACACCAGGAACGTGGTCAGCAGCAACCAGTTCCATACTTTCCGGTGCGTTTGGAGTGCAATAATATGCCATCGGGCAAACAGCCTCGTTATTCCATAAGCAGCAACAACCAGCAACACAATGGGCAGCAGCGGATAAGCAGCCATTATTTATCGGTGTGAAAATTCTTTTTCGTCAAAAATCAAGGCTTCATAGGTATACAATTCGGCATCCTTCCAGCCGTCCCAGCCCAAACCGGCCTTATCGCGGGCGCAATGGCCCAGAAATTCTTCCTTCGACCAGCCGGTGCTTTCGGCCACCTGGGGGAGGAAGGTGCCGCTCCGTCCGTCTTTTTTCATGTAGATCCCGTGTTTCCCCAGCACAAATTCATCGATAGAGCGGATGCGTTTCAGGGGTGTGAGGACCGATATTTCAAGGTCGATTTCGCTCAATTCCCCGGGGCGGACCGGTTCGAAACGGTAATCGCTGAAAGCAGCCGAGAGTGCCATTTCCTGAACTACCCGGTAGAGGGGCATACTGGCTTCAAATCGCCCGATACAACCCCGCAACCGGCCATTTTTGTGCAGGGTAACAAAGGCGCCGCAGGGCGTTTTCAGGGCTTCGGAAAGCCTGGTTTCATCTACCGGGCTGACGGGCCGGTCGCCCAGCCGGCTTTGAATGGATGCCCGGGCCAGCCGGAGCAATTCAACTTTTTCGGAGGGAGTCAGGGAAAAGGTATTCATAGCGTTTGGATTTTTATCGCGGTAAAATACAAAAGAATGGTAACCTACCACACGGTTTCGGTCGCCGTATTCCGAATCGCCGGAGTTTTTGTATCCGGCGGATGCCACCGAAATTCCCGGATCAACGGAAGTGAGATGGAGCAGGGTCAGGACCGAACTCCATCCGCAGCAGCTGGTCATTAGACCGGGAATCGAATTTCGTTCGTTTTTTCGCAGGGCCGTCAGAAAGCGTTCCGGCGAATTTTTGGCAATGGCATTTCCGGTTTCCGTATCGGCCTTCCTTGCCCCGGCATAATCGGGGTAATGGGAAAAATCGCTGCTGACAACGAAAAGATGATCGTCGGTAAACCAGGGCTTCAGGGCCTGGGCAATTGTACGACAGGTTTCTTCCGACTGGGTACCCAAAAGAATGGGTACTATTTTGAAGGGCTTTTTTAAGCGATATTGCAGGAAGGGGAGTTGCACTTCGAGACTGTGTTCTTTTACATGGGCCGCCGGAGCCCGTTCAAAAACAGGATGTTCGCGAATAAGTTGCCGGGCCAGGGCTGTATCGACGGGAACGGTTCCCAGCGGGGTGCTGTACCCGTCCAAATCGCAAACGG
>DAIMEA010000598.1:0-2141 GCA_036725585.1 Prolixibacteraceae bacterium
ACGTAAACCGGCCGAGGCAATGAGCGCCCCCATCAGCAGTTGCGTACCAACGATCCAGAACCGTTTGGTTCGCAAATTATCGACAAAAGGACTCCAAAAGGGTTTGATCACCCAGGGGAAATAGAGCCATCCCGTATAGAAGGTGATCTGGGCATTGCTTAAGCCCAGATTTTTATAAATGATGGTCGAGACAGTAATAACAATGATGTAGGGCAATCCCTGCGCAAAATAGAGGGAAGGTACCCAGGTCCACGCCGATTGGTTTGGTTTTTGTGACATGATCGTAAAAGAACAAAAAAATAAATTTTATTCAAAGGGCGAAATGCGTAATTTCGTTCAGGATCGAATCAAAACCAAGGGCATGAAAACAACTATTGTCTTTCTCTCGTTCCTTTTCTACGCGGCAGGGCTTTGTGCGCAGAACTTCGAAAAGGTAACGGTATCGTATGTGAAAACCGGCGAAGGCCTGTATGATTTTTATGTCGAGAATCCGAATCATTATCCGGTTCAGTTTCAATTGATTTTTACGCAATTCGAAAACATGATGGCGGGCGAAGAACTCCCCCTGAACCGAACCGTGCCCCCCGGGAAACATTTTTTGCTGAACATCCGGAGAATTTACCTCGATATTCCCGGGAATTTCAAATATACCTACCAAACCCGGGTGGGGGGGTACCCTGTCATGTATGATCCCCAAACAGTATATCGTTTGCCTGTTGCAACCGGAAAATCGACACGGGCAATCGATCTGGAAGCAACAAATGCCGACGATCCGGGCCGGGTGGTCAAGGTATTTTCTTTTCACGAAGGGGATACGGTTTTTTGTTGCAGGGAGGGTGTGGTATGCATGAAGACGGAAACTGAGTACCGGAATGGATTTCGGACCGGTGAAAATGCCCTTACCCTTGTACATCCCGATGGATCGTTCGGTAAGTATGAAGTATTTGCCGACAGCCTGTTGTTTGTGGGTTTGGGCGATTCACTGAAAGCAGGCGCTCCACTGGGGGTTGCCGGAGGAACCCAATATGCCGTTGGACCGCACAATCGTTTTTCGGTGTACTACGTACACGCATCCATCGATTCGATACTGACCTATAAACTGCGTCAGTATCATACTTTTGTCGATCCCCTGTTCCAAACAGCTCCCGGGACAGTTGTGCAAGTTAAGGCGGACGGGGAATATGTGCAGGAAAGGTAGTTACTTTTTAACGAAACGCTGGCGCAACAGGTCCTCTTCACTTTGCACCTCCATGAAATAAATCCCCGGTTTCAATCCGGTTAAATCCCAATGCTGCCGGTTGTTTTGCCGCATGAGTTCTTTCCCATTCAAATCGGTAATACGGGCCGAAAAGTTTCCGTTGCAGGGAATCGTAACAACAGCATCGACCGGATTGGGATACACAGCCAAGTTTGCCTTTTTGGGCGCATCAACAGCCGTAGGGTAAACAGACACATAAGCTTCTTTGCGAATTGTATTATCGCCGAAATTATTGGAAACGGTAAGGCTTACCCGGTAGGTTCCCGGGGTGTGGTAAGTGATGAGCGGGTTTTGCTCGTCCGAATAGGTCGGGTCACCTCCATTCAGGTCCCAAAGCCAGTTTACCGGATTGTTGAGGGAAAGATCGATAAACTGTACTTCGAAAGGCGCAGAGCCCGATTTGTAGTCGGCTGTGAAATTGGCCACCGGCGCAAGTCCCAGTTGCCGGGTTCCCGTAGAATAGTATACCGGCCATTTGGCCTCGTTCACGAGGACGATGGCATCTTCGCCCGAGGCCGAAATCTTGTTTTCGGCCAGCTTTACCACCCCGATAATTTCATTGCCCCAGGTATTGAAGCCCGAAAAGGCAATTTTATCGTCGTTCTTCGAAAAGGACGGATAGCCCAGGGTTGTATTGTTGAAAATCACATCAATGTCTCCGGTAAGTATGTTCGCGCCCAGGATGGCGTAATTTTCTTCTTCCTCTTCAAAATAATCAAAGGCAATGATGTAGGGCGAGTTTTTCGAAAAAACAGGATTGCCGATGCTGACGCCCCTGGGCAGGGAACCAAATAATTTTTCAATCCGGCCATCGCCGAAATCGTTGGCCTGATTATCCCATACGTGGATAAAACCAATGTCCCAGTAATATATATCTTCGTAG
>DAIMEA010000599.1:0-1745 GCA_036725585.1 Prolixibacteraceae bacterium
CCTGTTTATCGATAATATCGAGCACACCCAGTCCGCCCCAATCAAAAACACATTGAAAACAGTCGCGGATATCGGCAGTAGTCCGCCACAAATGCCCGGTACCTTTCGCCCATTCCCAGGGTTTCGATTCGCCCCATTCGCAAATGGAGAAGACCATGGGCCGGTCGCATTCCTTGAGGGCATCGCTCATGGTTTTGTAAGCAGCCCGGGGATTCTGACCTTCGTCGTAACACCAGTCGTACTTCAGGTAATCGACGCCCCATGCGGCATACGTCCGGGCGTCCTGAAAAGCGTAACCACGGCTGCCCGGCCTTCCCTGGCAGGTTTTGGATCCGGCGCAGGAATAAATGCCGAATTTTAATCCCAACGAATGGATGTAATCAGCCAGCGCTTTCATCCCCGAGGGAAAACGTTCGGAGTCGGGAAGTATGTTTCCCAGGCTGTCGCGCCCAAGCTGCCAGCAATCGTCAATCACAATGTACTCATAACCCGCATCCCGCATTCCGCTTGAGACCATGGCATCGGCCATTTCACGAATAAGGGTTTCACTTACATTGCAGCCAAATTTGTTCCAGCTGTTCCACCCCATGGGCGGTGTTTGTGCCAATTCGTTAAAAGTTTGTGCCCTGCAGGTATAAATCAATGACAGGATAATTGCTACGGTTATAATTTTTTTCATGATCTATTTTTTATTATTTCTTTTTCAATTCGATCCAGGTTGCCTGATGCCAGAGCCATTCCAACGGGCCGTGGTGGTGCCTTTTAAACCACCAGGCACTGAAAACGCCCTGTAGGATAGCTAAAACGATCCCAATGAATAAGGAATACGTAGCCCCTGTATATTGGTAAAGCCCCAGCCCAAAACCGTAATAGATGAACGATCCCACCAGTGACTGGATCATGTAATTTGATAAACTCATCCTCCCTAAAGGAGAAAATACATTAAGGGCTTTATTCAGGGCTTTGCTCCAAAACAGAAGGGTAAAAGCCGAAACCAGCACCAGCATGAACGAGAAGTTCGACCAGGCTTGAACGATGATACCCAGGGGGCGGCGGACTGCCGCGCTTTCAATACCCGGGACAATGACCGATTTGAGTAAAAACAACGGGATAAAAACAAGGGCCGACACCAACAAGGCAATCAACCAGAATTTCCGGTTTTTTTCTGTTTGCTGAAAGAGGCCTTTTCGCCCCGACAGCATGCCCAGCATGAAAAGCGACAAGGTTTGAAACGCGCGTCCTTCCTCCCAAGTCCAGATTAGAACGGCTGTTTTTCCGTTGGTAAGGTTTCCAATCCAGGTTTTAATCAGCGAGTTTCCGGGAATGTACTCCCATGCCCGTCCAAAATAAGCCCACGATTTGGGATCGCCCACAAGCGCATCGGGATTTTGAAGGGCATGAAAAAACACACCCCACTCGTAGGGTTGAAGCATAAGAAAAAGGGCAATAATTAGAACCGTTTTGTTCCCCATTTTGGCAAAAGGCAGCAAGAAATACCCGATAAGGGCATAAATGGTGAGCACATCGCCCTCGTAGAAAGCCGAATTGACAATACCAAACAAAAGGAGCAGAAACATGCGCCAGGCAAATCGACCCCGGAAATCCTTTCCTTTTTTAGCCTGATTGTCCGATTGGATATAAAAAGTAAGGCCAAAAAGCAAGGCAAATATCTCGTATGCTTTCCCGCCAAAAAGGAAGAACAGAGTGTCCCAAATCACTTTGTCCACTGCTTTCATCCATAGGGG
>DAIMEA010000599.1:1755-2140 GCA_036725585.1 Prolixibacteraceae bacterium
GTTTCGGGCTTAAAATAGAAATCGAAATGCTCGATATTATGCAGGAGCATGATCGATACGATGGCAAATCCGCGAAGCGCATCAACAACAAACAAACGGTTTTTCGGTGTTTTCATAATCGTGGTTTGATTCAGTCCATGAAGATACACCTTCCTGCATTTTTTCCATTCGCAAACAGATACGCATTTTTCGCCTTTTCCATTTATTTTTTTTGTTGAAGCTTGAGACGGGTCACACTTTTCTGTAAGGGAACCGTAAACGAATTCCGATCATTTTTCAACCATGCGCTTGTATCATATTCCACGAATGCTCCTTCCCCGGGATAGGTTTCAATATGAAGAAAAGCTTCCGGGGTGTGCGCATCCATCGGATCCAATTCAAGAAC
>DAIMEA010000600.1:0-2131 GCA_036725585.1 Prolixibacteraceae bacterium
TAACGGAAAGAAATGTATACTTGCCCGGCAAAGGGAAGTGGATCGATTACCAGACCGGTAAAGTATACAGCAACGGCTGGAATACGATCGAAGCCGGAAAGATTCCGGTTGTAATGCTGGTGCGCGAAGGCGCGGTCATTCCGCACATCAAGCTGGCCCAATCGACTAAATTTATGGATTGGAGCGAATTGGAGCTGAGGGTGTACGGAAAAGCAGAAGCAAAAGGCTGGGTGTGTTTGCCCGACGAAAACATCCTGAAGGAAGTGGTGGTTGGCAGTTCCGGTTTGAAAGCCAATCCGTTCAGTGGAGATCGGAAATTCAGGATCGTGCGATAAGAAAATAAGCTAAAGCAAAGGCTAAGGTTGAGAATCCTTCTTCTTAACCTTAGCCTTAGCCTTAACCTCAACCTCAACCTCAACCTCAATAGGCCGGTACTTCGGTGATGGTTACGTTTTTGGCTATGCCATTGAATAAAGAAGTGCCTTCCCAGGTGAATTCTTCAGGGGTAAGTTTCACAATCCGGATGGTATCATCGATAACCAGTTCCGAACCGGTTTCATGTTGCCATTTGGCATGCATGTCCGACTTTACTATTCTGCTTTCTTCTTCGATAAATTCCCAACGAATAATGTCGTTATTGGTGGTGTCGCCGGGAACGCAATGAACATCGCCAAATATTTTAACAGCCATACCATTGGTTGCCCATAGCATGATATCGTCGCGGCGGCAGGGAATATTGGTGGGTTCTCCATTGACCAGCACGTTGGTCACTTTCCATACTTTCACGGAACCGTTGGTCAGCATAGTGTTCTTTTCACTGGCATCGGGATTGGGATCCACAGCCCGGACAAAGACGAGTTTTGTATGTACTTTTTCACCCCCTTCTTCCGCTTGGGCGCATAGCTCCATTTTTTCTTCCGTGAGGGCGGCTATGTCCATAATCGGGTGGGCAGCCATAATGTGGCTTTCGTGAAACTCGGAGAACGTAATCGTTCCTTCTGTTTCTATAACGTTGTACGTAAAATGATCAACCGTTAACGTGTCGGTGTGATGGGTGTCGGTTTCCCCGAAAATCTGCATCCCGGTTTGGTCTTTGGCCAGTAACAGATGCTCGTCCATACAGGTCGATATGTCCTGCAATTCATCGTTAACCCATTTTTCCGATAATACCCATATTTTCACTCCGTTGTCGTGGAGAAGCATTGGATCAATGGGGATTTCGGATTTTTTTTTGCTGTTCGAACACAGCGAAAACAGAAACAACGAAAGGAATGCTATTCCCGTTAAAAGAACTTGTTTTTTCATAATGCAGGATTTTATTGGTTTACAGGCTCTAAATGTACAAATAAAGAATTATGCGATCAAGGGGGGGGAATAACATTGTTTTATTTTCTGTTAACTAGTCTGTTGAAAGGAGTACTGTAACAGATTAATTGTTGTCAAATATTTGTATTTCAACTTTTCTGAATTCCGTGGGATGGCTTTCGGCCTGCAGGGCAATGTGCCCTCGTGTAAGCCTTTCGTCGCTTTGGAGCGATAACAATTTCGCATATTGGGGTGAATTCGGATCGAGTATAGGCTTTTCGTATTGCAATACAACTTCACCATTAATGATGTGTTTAATTATGGAATCGCCCCGGACTTCCACTTCAACATTCACCCATTTGTCGCCATGATCGGTTTTCGCTTTTGAATTGAAACAGTGCTCCTTGGGGTACTCGCCGTTGATCATGACCAGGGTTCCGGGAGTGCAAACGTTCATGTTGGGACGTTCATCCACTCCGTTTCCTCCAAGGAGTTGCACTTCAATACTTACCGGGAAATCCTGGTCGAGCGGGATGGTTTCCGGTGGCTGGCAATGAATCATGATTCCGTTGTTACGGTATGCCCAATCGGCGCCACCGGGTACCTGTTCCCCCGTAAAGCGGTATTCTACCCTGATTTTGTAGTGAGAATAGGACTCTTTTGTAAGCAGGTGGCCGAAAACGTTTCGCAGGCTGTCGTATTCATCGTAACATACCTTCAGAATTCCGTCTTCAACCCGGAACGTATTTTTGTAGTTTTCGTTTAATGCTTGGCCGGTAAATTTCGTAACCCATCCGTCAAGGTTTTTCCCGTTAAAAAGGGGGAC
>DAIMEA010000601.1:0-2104 GCA_036725585.1 Prolixibacteraceae bacterium
ATTATGGGATCTACGGCTGGACCGAAGGGATGCCCATCATTGAGGACATCAACCAGGATGGCGTGGTGGATGCCGACAACGACAAGATCATCCACGGCAGCCAGGATCCGGCATGGACCGGGAGCATCACCTCAACCCTGACCTGGAAAAACTGGGATTCCTCGTTTTCGGTGTACACAAAACAAAATTATGTAGTTTACTCGAACTTCCTTTATGAATATTACAATTACGCATACCGGGGCTACATGCACCTGAACATGGATTATTACATTCCTGCCGGGACCCTTGTCGATTGCGACGCGGTTACCGAGGACGGTTTGTACGTGAATCCGGTTTACCAGGAACAAACCCACTACGGGACCTTCCCGTTCGTGAACGGGAACTCGGTAACCAATTACGGCGCAGGAACGCTCTGGCTCGATAAAGGAAACTACAACCTGGCCAGCATTGTCAATGCATCGTACTGGAAAGTGAAATTCATTTCCCTGGGATACACGCTTCCCAAACCGGCTTTACGGAAAGTGGGCATTCAAAATCTCCGGGTGTACCTGAACATAACCAATCCGTTTGTATTTAGCGATTACAAAGGATTCGACCCCGAGTGGGCCAGTTCACTAAGCAGAGACGACGGTCCCAGCACCGTTACGTATCAGTTAGGGGTTAACTTGAAATTCTAAAAAAAGAAAGCACTATGAAACGATCAATCAATATCATTGCATTAGCAGGATTCATCGCGCTGTTTGGACTCACCGGATGCGAAGACTTCTTAAATGCCGACAACAAATCGGCCGTAACCGCTTCCGAACAGTTTTCGACACCCGAAAATTTTGAGACCCTCCTGAATGAGGCGTATTACTCACTCCGGTCGGTTTATGGTTCACCGGCCATTTATTGCAGCGGAACCGATCTTTATGTCGGGATCCGTTCGTCGGCCGATGCCACCCTGGAAGGGTACACCCTGACCTCGGACAACGGATCGGTGAAATCGTTCTATACCAACCTCTATGGCATTGCCAACGATGCCAACGCCGTTCTCTATTATGCCGAGAATTGTGAAGACTATACCGAAAAAGCCTTGCGGATCGAAGAAGCCCGTTTTATCCGGGCCTATGCCTATTTCATCCTGAGCCAGCACTTTGGCGGGGTATCCGTCATTAAAACCTACATCAACTCGGCCGAAACCAACTACCCGCGCAACACGCTCGAAGAAACCTATACCTTCCTGATCGATGAACTGAAGGAATTATCGAACAGCGCGTTATTGCCGGAAAGCGACCCAACCGGACGCGCCAGCAAACGGGCTGCCAAAGCCCTTTTGGCCAAAGTTTACCTGGCTGCCGGCTGGGATCTGGGCACGAGCCTTTCCGATGCCGCCAGCGGAACGTATTCGGTTAGCAGCAAAAGCTATTTCGAACAGGCTGCAGCTACCGCAAAAGAAGTGAGCGATGCCATGCCCTTAAACCTGACGTTTGAAAATAAGTGGTCGCCGTTTAACGAAATGAACGAGGAAGTGATTTTTGCCATTCAATGGGACCGCGCTTCCATGCTCGATATAACCACCGGCGGTCATTCCCAACAAAATAATTTCGGAAATTATTTGGGAGCCGTTACCCTGGGTGTGAAATACATTGCATCGGACATGAACCCGACCAGCAAAGTGTATTATCTCTACGAAAAGGGTGATCAGCGTTACGAGGCCACCTTCATGACCACCGTGTACAACCACACCAACGATGCCAACTGGAGCAAGGAAGGTTACTGGGCTTATTACAACGCCAGCGATGCAGAAAAGGCTTCGCTCGGAATTTCGTTCTATTTCCCGCCCTGGTGGACGACCGATGACGAAATAACGGCTTATCAGGCAGCCAACGCGTCAAAATTTGTCCAGAACGGAGCCAAGAACGTTTCGCAAATATCCCGTACCTCGGTCCCCTTGCGCTGGATCACGTACAATGCCGACGGCGCAGTAGCCTCTGATATCGAATGGGACTATAATGCTGCACTGACCAAGGTAGGCGCCATTCCTCCCGTTAAGAAATTCGACGATCCGCAAACCGACATCAGCGCCGCCACCGGCAGCGGATGTTACCGCGACTTTGTGCTC
>DAIMEA010000602.1:0-2097 GCA_036725585.1 Prolixibacteraceae bacterium
GCCGGTTGGATGTACAATCCCCGGAAATACTTTTCACGGAGCAGTTTCCCGTTGGCCACACAGTTCAGGGCTACCCCTCCGGCAAGGCAAATCCGGTCTACACCCGTCAGTTCGCGGGCATGAGCCGCCATGGCCAGCACAATCTCTTCGGTCAACTGTTGAATGGCATACGCCAGGTCGCAATGATGCTGCTCAATTTTTTCCTCGGGCAAACGTCGGGGAAATCCAAATAACTTTTCCCATTTCCGGTCGGAGACCATCCGCAGGCCGGTTGAATAGGAAAAATAGCGCTGGTTCAACCAAATCGAACCATCGGGTTTTAAATCGACCAGAGTATCACGAAGAACCTTCCTATAGCGTTCAACATTCCCGGAGCCGGGTATACCGTATGGGGCCAGGCCCATCAGCTTGTATTCGCCCGAATTGACACGAAAACCCAGAAAATAGGTAAAAGCCGAATACAGAAGCCCCAGCGAATGGGGAAAACGAAGTTCCTTCACAATTTTAATTTGTTTTCCCGATCCGTAACCGATCGAAGCCGTAGCCCATTCTCCCACCCCATCGATCGTTAGGATGGCCGCTTCGTCAAAGCCTGAAGGATAAAAAGCGCTCGCCGCATGCGACAAATGATGTTCGGTAAAAAGTAACCTGAGTTTCCGCCGATCGAACGGTTCAATGGTTTGTAGTTCTTTCCGGATCAACTTCTTCAGAAATACTTTTTCCTTCAGCCAAACGGGTATCGAAGTTACAAATGAGACCAGGCCACGGGGGGCAAAACCATAATACGTTTCCAGAAGCCGTTCAAATTTCAGCAGCGGTTTGTCGTAAAAAACTATGGCATCCAGATCATCGAGTCGAAGGGATGTTTCTTCAAGGCAATAACGAATGGCATTCCGGGGAAACCGGGCATCCTGTTTGATCCGGGTAAACCGTTCCTCCTGGGCAGCAGCCATAATTTTTCCGTCAACAAGCAACGCGGCTGCCGAATCGTGGTAAAAAGCAGAAATTCCGAGAATATTCATCGAATTATTTTCAGTAAACATTATAATTCAAAATCCCTTTTCCTGATCCTGCGTGTTCTCAAAAGCCGGAGCTACCCTCCGGAGTTGTTCCCGGTAGGTATTTGCACGAACGGTGTCGGCGGTTTCGGTCGTCAGAAGAACCATGAACGACAAGAAAGCCGGATCGAAAAAATACTCATCCGAAACCCGGAGCAAATGGGTAAGCGCTTCTTCGGGTTTCCGAACCCGGTAAAGTTCTTCGCCCAGTTTTCTGTGGGCAATGGGCGTATCAAGCACATCGATCGATTCCTGGAGCAAGCGTTGAGCCGCTTCGGTTTGTCCCAGGGCAGCAAGGCTGTCGGCTCCGACAATGAAATTGTTAATTCTTGCCGGTACGTAGTTGAGATAAAGATAGCTCCGGGGAGGAACCGTCAGTTTTTGTCCCGGCCGGATGGAAGCAATTTCCTTCCGAACCCGATTCATTTTTTCCCGATCGCCTAAGTAAGCATAAGCCGTATGCAATTTAGCCAAAACCTGGATCCGCTCTTCACCGGCAAGTGCCAGCGCCTGTTCAAATTGCCGGATGGCACCTGAAACATCATTTTTCAGCATCAGGATTTCTCCCATACGATACCGGGCATAAAACGATTCATCATATTCGAGTGAGCGTTCGTAATAGCGAAAAGCCCGGGGCAGGTCGGCAAGCTTCAGAAGGCAATCGGCTGCTTTTCGGAAATACGGTGACCAGTAAGGGTTAATTTTGGTGAGGGCATTGTATTCCCGAAAGGCATTCCAGAAATCGTTCCGCTCCTCGAACAATTTTGCCAGCTTCAAATGGCTTTCGGTCAGACTTTCATCCTGAGAGGCCATCACATGGAAGGCCATGGAATCAATCACCGAAACCGGACGATAAACCTGTCGGTAATCGACGTACGCCTGTTTCTCATCGACAAAGGGCCAGTGATAGCTCAGGTTGGTCACCCGGTGATGGCCAACCTGCCGGTCGAGAATGGTAAAGCCATAGTTATCCTGAAATGCGCGGTTTAAGACAGGAGCGTATTCATCGGGTTTCTCATCGATTGTTTTCGACAGCACC
>DAIMEA010000603.1:0-2083 GCA_036725585.1 Prolixibacteraceae bacterium
AATGTTTTTCTCACTGCACCCGATGCACCGGATACCCCGGTATTGATCTGGAGCCCTGTGCCCGGCGAATCCTGCCAGCTTCTGGCCAGCGACCTGTCGAAACTACAAAAATTTTATCCCGCATACAACCCAAACGGCTGTTTCCTGAAGAGGCAACTACTCCCCTTTAAAAGCACCGAAATCGGTAATTTCGAGCTGGTGAACGACTTCTTTCAAAAGCCCGGGAAAAAAGTTAAGGCAGGTTATATCTCCCCGGAAATTGTGGATCATCCCGGGATGGCGAAGAAAAGTCAAGCATATATAGGCGCCTATCCCCCCCCGCCCGGGATGAAATAAAATCCCGTCTCCGTTCTTTCTTTCCGTCAACATACAATTTGACGATAACAGGTGTGGAAAAGATGAAAAAAAGTTCTATTTTTCAACCGTTTTTTGATTAACGAACGAAATGTCGATAACAATCCGCAGATCAACACCCAACGACCTGCATTTTTTGGAACAAATTGAACAGGCTTGTTTCCCCGATTTTAAAAGGAGCAGTCGCCGAACTCTAAGATTGAGTCTGAGCAGTCCCGCCCAGGAAGTATGGATTGGTGAACTGAAAAAGGGAAAGAAAAAGATCGCAGCGGGCAGTCTGATCCTGCATCTTCATTCCCGAACACTGCGTATTTTTTCGATCGGCACCCTGCCTGAATTCCAGGGCAAAGGGATTGGTGTGCGCCTGCTCACGCATGCTTGTAATCTGGCCATGGCCCGTGGGTACGAAAAAGTCTCACTCGAAGCCCGGAAAAAAGATACACGGCTTCTGGAATGGTACGAAAGCAATGGATTTATCCAGAGCGAAACGCGCACCGATTATTATGCCCCAAACGAAGATGCCGTCCAAATGTTTTTTACCTTGTCGCGCCCAAAAACCAGCGCCCATATCAACAACCTGGTTGTAGTCGACCATCCGTCGAAATGGAAAATGAATGTCGACGGGGTGAAAATCATCTCATCAAAGAATTATATTGCCGATAACGGCTATCATTCGGCTACCAACATCCGGGTCTTTAACCTATGTAATTCCTATCGATACCAAAGCGCCGGTTATTATGTATCATTACTGGCTTCGGCCCGGGAACACAGAGCGATCCCCAGTGTTACCACCATACGCGATTTTAAAAATCTCTCGGTTGTCCGGGCTATTGCCAACGATATTGAAGAACTGATCCAATCATCGTTGGAGAAAGTCAACGATACAAAATACCTTCTGAATATCTACTTTGGACACACCACCGACCATGCTTTGCGAACACTGGCCGGAAAATTGTACCTGCTGTTTGAAACGCCTCTGCTCCAGGTTGTTTTTATAAGGACCGACAAATGGATGATTCAAAAGGTTATTCCATTAAGTTTGAATAAAATATCGCCCGACGATTACGAAAAAGTGTATGAATTTGCCCTGAGTTATTTCTCAAAAAAAAGGTTTCAGAAACCCCGGTTGAAACATTATAAATACGACCTGGCCATTTTAATCAATCCCGATGAGCCCAATCCCCCCTCCTGTCCGTCGGCTTTGCGCAACTTTAAACAGGCGGCCAACAAGATCGGCTTTTATGTCGATTTCATCACGAAGGACGATTATGAGAATATTTGTGAATACGATGCTCTGTTTATCCGGGAAACCACCAGTGTGAACAACCACACTTATGAGTTTTCGCGCAGGGCTTATGCCGAAGGCCTGGTCGTGGTAGATGATCCCTGGTCGATCCTGCGTTGCTCGAACAAAATTTACCTTTACGAACGGATGAAGCAAAACCGGATCCCGATCCCCAATTCCTGGGTGTTTACCAAAGGAAATTTCAAACCGTCGAAAATTGAAAAAATTACCTTTCCACTGGTGCTGAAACAACCCGACGGTGCATTCTCACTGGGCGTGACCAAAGTTGAAAACCAGGAGGAACTCGTTGATGCAATTAAAAAGCTTTTCCGGAAATCGGATCTGATTATTGCCCAGGAATTTTTGTATTCGGAATTCGACTGGCGGATCGGGGTAATGGATCAAACCCCCCTATATGCTTGTAAATATTACATGGCGAAGGAC
>DAIMEA010000604.1:0-2065 GCA_036725585.1 Prolixibacteraceae bacterium
GTTTCATTAATAGCAGCTGACTTTTTCAAGGTCCCATTGTTCTTCCGTCATTCGTTTCAGCGCCCCGTCTTTTGTGATGCCGGCATTGTTGACCAGAACATCCACCTTTCCAAAGTCCGCTGCTATTAATGAAACCACCCGCTGTGTGTCGTCGTATTTGCTGGCGTCTGAAGCATATCCCTTTGCTTTTACCCCCAGGGCCGAAATTTCTGCTTCGGTTTGTTTCATGTGTTCATCTTCGAAGAGATCCGTAAACGCTATATTGCACCCCTCCCGGGCAAAATAAAGAGCAATGGCTTTTCCGATGCCCCGGGTTCCGCCGGTTACGATGGCAGTTTTTCCTTCCAATAGTTTCATTTTTCGATTAATTACGGTTTAACATTGTGTCGGTTTGAAGCATTTATTTCAATTATTGAAACGGCAAATATAGTTTTTTGGGAATGGAAACGGAAAAAGAAGCGCCTCTTTCCCCGGAAAAGCATTTCCGAATTGAAGCGAGTTTTAAGACAATGAACTGCTTACACACATCAAAAATGGGGATTGAATTTCTGCCATGTTCGGTCAAAATTTCTTGTTTGTCTCTTTTGTGGTTGGACTTTTGTTCGTCCTTGTCCCATGGCTTTCTGACATTTTGTGTATCTTTCGGGAGCAACTTTTCAGGAATGAATCCAGTACCATGAAACGACTTTGCGTTTTTATTCATTACGGCAAAACGACGGTTCTACCGTACTCTGTTGTTCGATATATCGACGAACTGATCCCGTATTTTGACGAAGTTGCCTTGATCTACAACGAGCGGACGCTTTCCATGGAGCCGGAACGTTGGGGCCCCAAGGTACAATGGATCCCCTCTCCCAACGTCGGGTACGATTTTGGTCATTTTTATCGTTATTATAAAAACCTCGATGTTTCTAATTATGAGCAAATTGCCCTGGTAAACGATTCAAACATTCTCGTTCGCCCGCTTCAGCCTGTATTTGCCTGGAGTTTGGAGAACGTGCCCGACTTTTGGGGATTGATCGACTCGGAAGAAAAGCCTTGGTTTTCAACACACGAGAACAACCACCACCTGCAAAGCCATTTCATTGTTTGGAACAAGAAGGCCCTTTCGGCACTTGGCGATTTTTTTTCCACCCTGGACATAGAAGCCATCCAGAACGAAACGAACCCGAAAAAACTCAGGCGGCTGGTTATCGATCAATGGGAAATCGGGCTCAGCCGTTTTTTGTTCGGGCGTGGCCTCACTGGAGCTTCATTTATTTGCAGTCGTGCCTTTTTAAGCCGGCATCATGGAAAGGAAAAGGTAAATCCGGCCCATGTTTTTTTCTCTGAACTTCTCGATGAGGGATATCCGGTATTGAAAAAAAAGATCCTTTTCAAAAAACCCGGTTTTGGATCTTTCCGGAAAGAGAAAAAATGGGAATCTTTGCTGCGAAAATACATGCCTTCGGATTGGGATCCGGAACGAACGATCGATGAACTGAAAAAAGAAAAACCATGAGCAGGGATCGGAATACGCTTGTCTATGTCTTTTTTTATAAGGAAGGCCCCCAGTACTTTGCCGATTCGGTTTATCAAGCCGTCATGGCCGGAAATGCCCTGCATCCCAACGCGATGGGCATTCCAGGTGATGATTCCGGGGATTCAATTTCGGAAAAAAATCCCTGGTACAGCGAACTTACCGGAATATATTGGGTGTGGAAAAACACGGATCAGCCGTTTACCGGATGTTGTCATTACAGGCGTTTTTTCACAAGCAAAGCGGAACCTTTTTTCTACCAATTGAAACGATTGGCCTATGGTTTTATTCGCTTGTACCGGAAACGGTACGGGCTGATCTATACAAACCGCCCGGATTTCTTCACCGCCCGGATACTTCAGCAGCAGGAAATCGACAAAATCATGGGTGAATACGATGCCATACTCCCCTTGCGCCGCAAATTGAATCGTAGCGTTGCCAAGCATTTTCAGCGCTATCATTCCGCCGATGATTTCCGGATACTCGAAGAGGTGGTTCGGGAAAAAGCTCCGGCATATTGGCCCGATTTTCAAGAAGTCATGAAAG
>DAIMEA010000605.1:0-2054 GCA_036725585.1 Prolixibacteraceae bacterium
GCAAATCTTGAAATTTTGAATTGTTGAAGGCTGCGAGTTTTTCAGCAGACCCTAACTATAGCAGTGTTTCGAAATACCTTTTTCTGAAATAAAAATTCAGGCTTCATTTGAGGTATTTTACGCTGCCCATGGAGAATAGTCCCTAATTCCTGTTTTAAAAAAATCATGCGTTCAATACCGCCCATGCTTTATCACAATCTTCCCCGCTCATGTATAGGACTACCCCGTAACTGCCTTTGATATCTGCAATTCCGCATGCTTCAAAGTCGTGAATACCCTGTTGTGACAGTCGCCTGAAAATATCGGCGCATTCTCCGGGTTCATCGCTGTCGCTGGTAATGATCAATGCAGCATAGGGTCCCTCAAGGTGAATTCCGGCCTTTCGGGCTCCGTCAATCATTTTTGTGCCATCGTTTGGGAAAAGGGAAAAACGGGCTTTCCCTTTATTCGTGGGTGTAGCTCTGAAAGCCAGCAAACCGATCCCAATGGCCGAAAACGTAGAAAGTAACGCAAAAGCTTCTTCAGCATTTCCCTCAATGGTGATGTCAAAATAATCAACCTTTTTTACATGCAATTTTTTTTCCATAAAAACAGATGTATTTGTTCCGTGACATAATTTCCAAAATTAATTATTTGCCATGCAATAGCAACGGGGTATCCAGCTGCCATTACGATACAATGTTTTGCAGAATAGATGGTATGAACCGTAACAGTGTAAAATTAGATTCATTGTTTTTCCAGGTAGGGATTAAAAGCAATCTCCCACAGATTTCCATCCGGATCGGCAACATAACTGCTGTATCCACCCCAAAATACCTTTTGGGGCTCTTTGATAATGGGAACGCCCTCCTTGCGGAACAGCAGGATCAGATCGTTCACTTCCTGCTCGCTCCACACATTATGGGATAGAGTAAAACCCCTAAAACCCTCTCCCTGGGGAGAAATGCAAGCGTCTTTAGCCAATTCTTCTTTTGCATAGAGGGCTAAATAAAATCCATTTAAGGAATAAACGATCAGGTTATCGTTACTCATTTCGGAACGTTTCCAACCGAATTTGTTTTCGTAGAAATCAACAGACGATTGTATATCCTTAACACCCAGGGTAATAAATGTTACACGTTGTTCCATTTTCCTTTTAACATAAATACATTTGAAAACGTAAGCATCCGATCCTGTTCCCATCCAACTTATTCGTCGGATATTTTCCAGGGAATGGTATCTTTCAAAAGTACATATTTTATCAATTACGGATAAGGGAGTAAAGGCTTTCGAGGCATATGTCAACGATCTGAAAAAGTACATAAATCCTTAAACGCCGATCCAAAAATTAAATAGCTGGTATTTCCGGCAATGGTCCCTTCGTTTTGTCCCCACAAAAAGGGCCAGTCGTCGTAGTTTTCGAAGTGGTCGGGTTTTCGGAACAGCACGCCGGGAGCAACATTGCCCGGAATAAAGGAGAAATCGGCCCGGTTATTCCCATAAAAAACGGCCTTGGGACGAGCAGCCCCCACGGTGGCAACAAAGGAATAATTGTGATAGGGGTGGCAGCCGTAGAACCAATTGCTCACTTTGAAAGCATGGCTGGAATCGATCACATCGGGGAAAAATTTACTGGCAAAGCAAAGGGTAGTCCCAAAGTTCGACATGGCCCCGCTGCCCGCCCAGTTACCCAGGCCAATAGGCACTCCGTAGGGATTGTCCTCTTCAAGCTCTTTAATATATTCGTTGTACTTAAGCACATAAGGGCGGAGCTTTTCTTTGAACGATGCGTCCATGTGGGGTACGGCATTCAGGGCCGTTAGCAGGCCGAAATGAACACTTCGGTCCAGTATCGGCCACAACAACTCCTGGAATTTATCCCTGTATTGTTGCTCCCCGGTTGCGATATAGAGTTGAAGATAGGTGGCACCATCCACAAACCGACCCCTTCGTGGCAAGCTGTCCTGTGCCCGGCTGTCAAGGATTTCCGTTGCCTCTTTCAGCAGTCGTTTCGATTGTTGCAGTGTCCGTTCCGAGAGATCGTCGTTATAACCCTTCAATGCGCGGCTGGCCGA
>DAIMEA010000606.1:0-2053 GCA_036725585.1 Prolixibacteraceae bacterium
CAGATTTGACTAACGTCGATTTTCAATTCTCCTCTCCAGATAGTTATCGGGATCGTCGAAATGACACGTTGAACGAAATCTGTCCTTGGTACGACCGCAGGTAGGAGAAATCCATTGTCAGAAAGGATTTGACTACCGCATTCCGCTTCGTATTCTACCGAACACAAACCTTTTGGGAAAATACCTGTTTGCCAGCCGTTACTTTTACAATGTAAATTCCTTTTTCGGCATCCATAACGGCGTGATCGGCCACGTCTATAACCCGAACTTTCTGACCGGTGAGCGTGTACAATCCGGCAATCCCCCTTGTTGAATTTGTGTTGTTCAGCGAAATACGGATCTGCTTGTTCGTCACGCTGATTGATGGTTCAAATACCGGAATGTTTGACGCAGCTCCCGGTACAATATTGGGTTCAATGCTCAGGTTGACCACTTCATCGGCACTAAGAATAGTGTTGTAAATATTGAATTTGTGAACGGTTCCAATCCAGCAGGGATCGGCCGTGTAGCCCCCTTTCCCGACAAAGACCAGGTCGTTGCTCAAAGCCGAAATGCTGTTGCCAATTGCGGCAAGATCGCCCTCTCCCATTAATTCGCCATCGACATAATAGCTTAGTATCGCATCGTCGATGGTCATAACGTAATAATGTAAGGCGCCGTCGTCGTATTCAGGTCCATTCACTCCGGTTTCTCCGGAATAGGGCGCGCTAAGATTGACCGTAGAAATGGCTCCCCGGCTAACATCATCTCCCCGGGCAAGGGAAATAAAGCAGCCCTGGCTGCCCAGGCTATTCGACGTGCCGCCCAGATAGCAAACCATGGTAAAACCCGTGTTCATTCCGGCTTCGGCAGTGGCCCATACTTCGAGCGATAATTCACTGTATGTGTTGATTTCAATTCCCATCTGGCTTAAATCCAGGTACGATTCTCCCCCCGGCAGGACCAGATCCGTGCCCAAAATCTGGGCATCGCCCATCAATTCGGCACTTGCTCCGGTTACATCATCGGTAGGAGTGCCGTCTTTAAAAGAAAAGGAATGGGTTAGGTTGTTTTGTGCCGTTGCCAGTCCCATGGCAAGAATCAAACAACAAAGCGATAGTAGGTAACGTAAAGATTTTTTCATTTCTGTAAATTTAGGTTCGTATTTTGTTTTCACTGCCCTTCTGTTCAATTGATCATTGCTTATGCTGGCCTTCCTAAATGGAAGGATGTCTGTTTCGATAAGACCTGAAAGAAAGAAGTGAAAAACGTTTTTTTAAAAATAAGAACTCGATACAGCGTTCGTGTTTGAAATTAGATATTTGTTTTTCAATTTTAGATACACGCGAAAAAAAAGGAATGTTTTTGTGAAACAGATCCGGATAATCATTTTTTTTCGGAACAAAACAGGTCCGGTCCTTGCTTATAATCGATCTTAATAAATGTATTTTTTTCTCGGGTTGTTTGAAATTCGCTTTGATTGATCTATTTTTACCCTTACGGAACGAAAAACAAGAATTCATAATCCATTGATTGATGAAAAAAACAGGGATAAAAATGCTCAGTTCGTTGCTTGCTCTGTTCCTTTTTATGGCACAGGTATCTGCATTTTCTATCCCTTCGGCTTATGAAATTACTGGAGCAGAGGCAAAACAGGCAGCAGCATTCGATGAGGCTGAAATTTACAACGCTTTTGCCGAAGTGAACGATCTGCTCGTCCGGATCCAGGAAAACGAAGGCATTACCTACGCGCAACTGGAGCAGGAGAACAGCGAATGGGTCAGCCACCTGTCCGCTTCATCGGGCTTTTCGGGCGCAACGTACGAGCGGCCCCCCATTTTCAGTGCATTTATGTGGGGCTGTTTGTTGAACGTGTTTGGCATGATGATCGTGGGGCTGACAACGGGCTTTGAAGGAAGCCAAATGATGAAATCGGGGTGGGGTTGCCTCATCAACTCGTTGCTTTGGGGTTTCAGTTATTGGGGCTATTTTTCGTATTCGTATTCGTGGTCGTACTTTTAAATAATAAGATATCAGGGGAAAATAATAACTCCCCAACAGAATATGGAATGTC
>DAIMEA010000607.1:0-2046 GCA_036725585.1 Prolixibacteraceae bacterium
AGTAGACGAAAGGTTTCCGGCGATATACTTCCAGCCACAAGCGGCCGCTTTCGGGTTCATACCATCCAAGGCCTCCTTTCAGAAAAAGCGAATAACGGTTGTTTTCGGGAAGTATTTTTTTCAGTTCGTACGATGGAAAAAGGAGGGCAAACAGGCTGTCCACTTCCGACGGTTTCAATGAGCGTTCGATGGTTTGTTCGAACGATAAGGTTTTATACGCTGGATCCTGACTGTTTTTTTTGTGGTTCAGGATGATGCCCGAAAAGGCATAAACAAGGGTAATGCCCAGCGTAAAATAGCCCAAATCGCGATGGATGATCCGAAGCCATTTCCGGATATTGGGTTTAGGGAAGGCTTTCATACGATTGCCCTTCGATATAATAGATGGCATAATAATTTTTCCCGTGTTCTTTCATCCATGCCCGCATCTGATTGATATTGGCCCTTTCGGCGCTGCAATTTTCCCCGTTGTTTTCGGTTTCTTCGGGATGTTTCTCCAAATATTGCTGTTCCCACTGGTCAATTTCTTCAACAGTCATCCGCTCTTCCATCAGGCGTCCTGTAACCTTAATCGAAGTTCCCAGCAATTCCCGGGCAAAATTTTCAATTTCACCGCCAGCTTCAACACGGATGGAATGATCTCCCGATTCGTCGGCCAGAAAACAGCGTTGCCCGGAATGGGAACATACATGGTTTACCCATCCCGAAACAACCACAATTTGCCCGGTATTTTTCTCTGCCAGCGACAAAATATTTTCTACCGGGATACTATCTTCCCCAGCCTTTTGGGTTTGTCCGGAACGACAGCCGATCAACAGAGAAAAGAGAATGGCGAGTGCATATAAATTATTCATAATACATTTTTAGGATTGTTTTGCGAATATAAAAAAATATACATTTCCCCGGTTGGTTGAAAAGGATGATTAAGAAATTGTAAATAATCTTCGTGGTTTTTTTTGTTTTTCCAGATTCTACCCATTGAATAATATATTTGTTGCGCTTGAACTTATTGGATAATTTTTTGTTTATATATCAGTAAGTTAGGATTTTTTGAGATCGCTTACCTCCGTAATATGAAACGAGCCATCCCGATTTATCGGGAAAAACAAGGATGATTACCCCGATAGCGATCGGGGTGGCGAGTTCCATGAAATGCCAAGAACGTTAAATTTAATCGAATGAAACGACAAGATCTTCGCTTAGGGGGTTTCAATGAGGTAAATAAAAATAAATATGGTTCAATTAAAAGAAAAAAAAATGACAAGAAACCAAAAACTTTTGGATTGGGTGAATGAATGGGCTGCAATATGCCAACCCGACAATGTACACTGGTGTGATGGATCGGAAGAGGAAAACCAGCAGTTGCTGGACGAAATGGTAGCAAGCGGTGCCGCCGTGAAACTGAGCGACGAAAAAAGGCCCGGCAGCTATGCTTTCAACAGCGATCCGAGCGATGTTGCCCGTGTCGAAAACCGCACCTTTATCTGCACCACGAAGAAAGAAGATGCAGGCCCAACCAATAACTGGATGGCCCCCGATGAAATGAAGGCCGCCATGCTGAAGAGTTACAAGGGATGCATGAAAGGGCGTACTTTGTATGTGATTCCTTTCAGCATGGGTCCGCTGGGATCGAACATTGCCAAAATTGGCATTGAAATCACCGATTCTCCTTACGTTGTGGTAAATATGCGCATCATGACCCGTATGGGTAAAGCCGTTTTGGATATTCTGGGCGATGGCGAATTCATTCCCTGTATCCATTCGGTTGGCGCTCCCCTGGAACCCGGACAAAAAGATGTTCGCTGGCCTTGTGCTTCCAATATCGATGATAAATTCATTTCTCATTTCCCCGAGACCAATGAAATCTGGTCGTTCGGATCGGGTTATGGCGGGAATGCTTTGCTGGGGAAAAAATGTCTGGCTCTGCGTATTGCCTCCAATATGGCCCATCGCGAAGGATGGTTGGCGGAACACATGCTCATTATGGGAATTACGAATCCCCAGGGCGTTAAGAAATATATTGCTGCTGCCTTCCCCAGTGCCTGT
>DAIMEA010000608.1:0-2042 GCA_036725585.1 Prolixibacteraceae bacterium
TCTGCTTTCCGGCCATACAAGGCGCGTACTTTTTCGTAGGCGATGCCGTGGCCGGTTTTTTACTTTTCACCTTTACCCGGGGTTAAAACCCCGGGCTATTGATATTCGACCCGTTCCGGGTCATACTGTCATTGTCGCATTATGCCCAAAATTTTGGGTGGGGACTCGCAATGACGCAAAGAAAACGTTCTCAGATCTATTCGTGTTGTTTGAACGTTTGGACTTTATCCCGGTACCGATCCGGAAGGGTTAACTGGAAATATTTCAGGGCATCTTCGTTCACAAAAACGTTCGATTTTTTCACATATTGGAAAGGGATGTCGGCAGGAGATACACCGTTCAGAATTTGGACAGCCATTTCTGCGGCTTCGCTTCCTGCATCGTAATAATCGCGGGAGACTGCAGCAACAGCGCCCTGTTCAACCTGTTTGCCAATAAAGGCAAAATAGGGGATCCGGTTGTCCCAGGCTGTTTTCAGAATGGTGGAACTGCAACTGGCGGTAAGGTTATCGGAAATTTGCGTAAACGCGTCAATTCCCTTCCCGGCCAGCGACAGGGCGGCGTCGGCCACTTCGGTTGCCGTGTTGGCAGGAACGGTAACCAGGGTTAAGCCATTCTTCAGGGCAGCCTTTTCCAGTTCTGCCACATAAGCCACCGAGTTCACTTCGCCCGGGGTAAAAACCGTTCCAACGCTTTTTGCCCCGGGAATGGTTTCGATCACCAGTCGAATCACTCCTTCAAAGTCGCTCAGGGTAGAAATTCCCGTAACGTTTGGCTGATGCACGGTAAAGGACGTACCCAAGCCCGCTTTCACGGGGTCGCCCACATTGGTGAAAACAAGGGGCAACGCTTTTATTTTCTTAGCAAGTATCTGGGTTGTAGGGGTTGAGGAAATAAATACAATATCCCAGGGATCGGCGGCAACCCGGTCGGCAATGCTGTTCATGGTCGACACATCGCCCTGGGCATTGAACACGCTCATGGTGTAGCCGGCTCCCCCGGTAATCCCGTTTCTTTTTAGTCCGTCGCGTATTCCTGCCTCAGAATCTTCCGAATTGGGGCTGTCGACAAAATGGACCATGCAAAACTTGTACGCTTTTTTCCGATCGTTTCCTTTATGAAGTTTACTGTCTCTGCGAACAGACGTACGATCAGGCTTATCGCGCCCGGAGGTGTCTTTTCGGTTGCCAAAATCAGAAAGCAGGAGAACCCCTCCGGTCAGAATGATGGCGAAAAATCCGTTTATGATTTTTTGAAACTTCATATTTTTCTTAAAATAAACCAAAAAAGCTTACTTGTACAAATCATCCCCTTCCCCGCAAAAAAAGCATCGGGTCGCTCATTCGTTCCGGAATCCTCTGGGCGGAAGAATTTTAAACAGGGCAGAAACGAAAACGCTCACGGCCAAAAGAACGATAACGGTATTGATAAACTGCAATAAAAGGTTGTGTTGTTCGTAAAAAACAAATTGATTATTGATGGATGCCCAGAGGGTAACGACGGTCATAAAAAGCGCCGGCACACCGGCATAGAGCCAGTATCGGCGGTTCTGTTTCCAAAGATAGAGGGTCAAAACAATCAGTGCGAGAGCAGCCAGCAATTGATTTACGGCGCCAAACAGCGGCCAGAGTTTCAGGGCGCCTTTCCCGTCGGCTCCGGTGGAATAGGCCAGAAGGGCCGCCGTTATAACGACGAAAGCCGTGAGTAAATACCGGTTTTTCCATTTAGCCGGTGTTTGCTCCGGGAGAATCTCTTCGATAAAGTATCGCTGAAGGCGGGTGGATGTATCGAGGCTGGTTCCGGCAAAAGAAGCCACAAAGACGCCCATGAGCGACAGGGCAATCTGCCGGGGAATTCCGGTCGCTTCGATCATATTGGAAGAACCAACCACAAAGGCATTGATTTTTGATGTGAGACCCTGTGCGGCTTCCCATGAAACATAATGCCGGTGCCAGGCAGCAAAACCCGACATCACCTGTCCATCCGGGCCCGAGTAGGCCAGTCCGATACCGGCCACAGTGGCAACGATCACCAATACCGAA
>DAIMEA010000609.1:0-2040 GCA_036725585.1 Prolixibacteraceae bacterium
GGAAAAAGGAGGTGGTACAAACAAACCGGCAACGGGTCGAAGAACTGATATCGGCCTACGAAGCTTCGACGCGCTGGGTGAACCAATACCCCGACAGCGCGGCAGCCCTGATCGTTCAATACGATATCCTTCCCGACTCCGTACTTGCCCGGGGCTCAGTTCCCCGATCCAATCTTCATTTTGTCAGGGCTAAAGAAATTCAACAGCAAATTGAGGACTACCTCAATGTTTTTTATGCAATGGATCCGGATATTATTGGAGGAAAATTACCCGATGAAGATTTCATTTACAAATAAACAATGGATCAGCGCCGCAGCAGTCGTTGTACTATTGCTGATATGGAAGCTGCTGGCGGTATGTTTCGATTCCGGCTTTGTGGTTCCCCATCCCGAAAAAACCCTGCTGATGGTGGGGAAACTATTTGTCGATAAGGACTTTGCTTCGATTATCGGGTCAACGGTGTTTCGCGGGATGCTGGGTTTTGCATGTTCGTTTGTTCTGGGTATGGCCCTGGGCATCGTGGCTGGCATCAGCCCCGGCTTTCAGGCATTTTTAAATCCCATACTTGTTACCATCCGGTCGGTACCGGTAATATCCCTGATCCTTCTGGCTTTAATCTGGTTAAGCCCTGGCTCGGTTCCTGTTTTTATTGCCATGCTCACCATGTTTCCTTTTATCTGTACAAATGTAATCGAAGGGATAAAAAGTGTCGATCCGGATTTAATCGGGATGGCCCGTTTTTACAAAATCCATCCGGGTCGCATCGTCCGCGAAGTGTATATTCCGGCTATTTTGCCGTTTATCATCAGCGGGACATCCAGCGCCATGGGCATAGGCTGGCGGGCCATCATCATTGGCGAGGTGCTCAGTCAGCCCACATACGGTATTGGAACGATGATGCAGTCGGCCCAGACTTTTTTGAATGTTGAGGCCGTGATTGCCTGGACGCTTATTGCTGTTGTGATCAGCACCCTTTTTGAATGGCTGATCCGTTGGACCGAAAAAAGAATGCTTACATGGAAAAACTGATATGAGTATACAAATCATCAACCTGAATAAGACATTTGATGGAGTGGTCCTTTATCACGATTTTAGTCTTGTTTGTCCTGAAGGTACCCTGACGTGCATTCTGGGACCCTCGGGTTGTGGTAAAACCACGTTGCTTAACATGATCGGGGGCATTGTTTCCCCCGACAGCGGCGAGCTCAGGGGCGTTGAAGGGAAAGCCCTTTCGTACATATTTCAGGAGCCCCGGCTGCTTCCGTGGAAAACCGTCAGAGAAAACATCGAATTTGTTATTTCCCGGACGATTCCACCCGGGGAAAGAGCCGAACTCGCCGACGGTTTTATCCGGCTGGTTGAACTGGAGGCGTTTTCCGGCTATTATCCCGGAAAACTGAGCGGAGGCATGCGGCAGAGGGTTGCCATTGCCCGCGCCTTTGCCTATCCCTCCGATTTGATTCTGATGGACGAACCACTGAAAGGCCTCGATGTTGCCTTGAAACGAAACCTCATTCGGGCATTTTCGCGTTTGTGGCAGAACGACAGGCGGACCGTTGTTTTTGTAACCCACGATGTGGAAGAGGCGCTGCTCCTGGGTAACGAAATTGTTGTCTTCAGCAAAGCCCCGGTTGAGATCACGTTACGGCAAGAAATCGATTTGCCTCTTGCCGATCGTGTGCCCGAATCGGAATGGCTGCAAAAGATTAAACGGACGCTGATCGATGCTCTGGGCTAAACGGTTTTTGTTATATTTGCTCTTCCAAATAACGAGTTGTATCAATCCAAAATCTGAACGAAAATCAATTTTTGCCCTCCATGAAACAATTGATGGTTATCCTTTTACTAACCTTGTTTTTTGTACAATGTCGCGAAGGCGATGAACAGGTTTACCCCCATCGCCTGCAGTTTTTTACTGAGGAATACAAGCCTTTTAATTATACCAACAGCTCAGAGCTTACAGGCCTGGCGCCGGAACTGCTCCGGGAAATCTGCCTTCCGTTGCACCTGACGCCGGATATTTTAATCGCACCGTGGGAC
>DAIMEA010000610.1:0-2035 GCA_036725585.1 Prolixibacteraceae bacterium
CGATTTCGATTTATTGCACAACGGAGAAATGGCTACGCTGAAAAAGTACAAGATCAAAGAGGCCGAGGCCGATGGCACCCTCTCAGCCTGCGTCTCGTCCTACGATTACGAAAACGACTGTCTGGTTCCCGGCCTGGATATCCGGGGGCCACGAGTGGTCGATTTTGCCAACATACTAAAATACAACACTGTACCTTTAGCCGACTCCCTGAATCTGTTGCTGAAATTGTTCCGCGAAGCCATGGGAACGCCCGTTGAACTGGAATATGCCGTCGATCTGGAACCCTGTAAAGAATACGGCTTGCCTACCCTCTACCTGTTACAAATTAAACCCCTGATCCGGAAAGATGAGATCATTGAAATCCAAATCGATGAGGAACAACGGAAAAACGCTTTTCTCTATGCCTTGAACGGGATGGGAAACGGGAAGATCGATTCGCTGCGCGATGTGGTTTATGTCGACATTGCCACCTTCGACCGTACACAAACCCGGGAGATGGCCGAACAACTGGGCCGGATCAACGAAAAAATGATGGAGGAAAACCGGGAGTACATTCTTATAGGTCCGGGACGCTGGGGTTCCCGCGATCCCTTTACCGGCATACCGGTGGTTTGGTCCCAGATTTCGAACGCCCGAATCATTGTTGAGATGGGGCTCGAAGACTTTCCGCTCGATGCTTCCCTGGGATCCCACTTTTTCCACAACGTAACCTCGATGAATGTGGGCTACTTTTCGGTTCCGTTCAATTCATCCGACGAATTTGTCCGTATCGACCGTTTGAAAGAACTCCGGGTCATACAACATACCCGCTTTATCAAACACGTTCGTTTTCCCAAACCGGTTTGCGTGTTGATGGACGGAAGAAAGCGCGAAGTCATGATACTCGACGGCCCATCCCAAAAATCCTAAGCCATGTTTTCCCGCAAAAAACCTTTTGCCCTTGTTGCTGTGTCGATCCTTCTTCTTGTCCTCACGGGTTGTGCCCGTATTTACTTTGCCCGACCTCAACCAACAAAAGGAATGGTTTTGAGACGGTTTCCGAAAGAAATCACGGGAATCTACTCCGATTCCGTTTTATTCCTTCGCCTTCGCCCCGATAGTTTGTATCTTTGGGAAACCGGTTTTCGACTCAGTACGAAAGATCCCGGCAAAGGAGAAGTCCAGATTCGTTTTGCTTCTCCCTATTATTTTGTTAATTTCAGGGATTCGTTGGCCTTTCCTGTTTTTATGGCCTGGGCGTACGACAACAAACTGGCTGTGTATATGCTGTGCGGTGATGCCCGTTCCCGAACGGTGATAAGCCGGGCTGCCAAAATCGATACCCTCAGCCGGGAAAAACAGATCTACCGGATCGATCCCACTCCCGATGAATTCGACGGGCTTTTGGAATGGGATGCCTGGGATGTAGTGGGCGTTTTGGAGAAGAAACTAAATCAGAAATAACCAGAAAAACCGATCGCATGAATTACCGGAACCATTTGCTTCGTCCAACGAAAATTAACCTTATGAAACGAACAAAACCCTGTCCAACTAATGAAAAATCCCTTACTACAAAGGATTCCTCCTTCTGCGTCGCACCAATGACAGATTTCGACCAAAGTGTCATTCCGAATGGAGTGAAGCGGAATTCTGAATCCGTTTTAGCAAGGGATTCCTCCTCGTTCCTCGTCGGAATGACACCTTCCGTTAATGAAAGCATCCTGCACAAATATTTTGGGTGGGCATCCGGAACGAAACCGGGGAACACGGGTTATTCCTTCGTAATCCCTCTGGTATTTACCTGTCTCTTCTTCCTTTCCTGTTCCGGGCAAAGCATCGACCGGAAAGCCCTGGTCAGCCGTCATTCGGTTGAAATAACCGGGGCCGATTCCCTCAACTCCCTCACCGTAGGGAACGGATCTTTTGCCTTCACGGCCGACATCACCGGCATGCAATCCTTTCCCTGCCAATACGAGAAAGGTATTCCCCTGGGGACCCAGTCGGACTGGGGCTGGAATTCATTTCCCAACAAAGGAAATTACACCCTCAGCGACG
>DAIMEA010000611.1:0-2017 GCA_036725585.1 Prolixibacteraceae bacterium
AAGAAGCAGACGGTTCAGGCTTTACCCTTTCGTTAATCGAACCCTACCTTGATAATACGATTCCTGAAAACTGGATAGCCAGTTACAACCCTGGCGGTTCGCCCGGAAAATCCAATGAGTTTATACCGGGTCATAAAACCATTTTTATTAATGAATTCAGTGCCATCAACAACCATTTTATCATGGATGAATTCGGGGAATACAACGACTGGATAGAATTATATAATCCTGCCGATGAGGCGGTTACTATTGCGGGCCTGTATATAACCGATAATTTTTCCAATACCCTTAAACACAGGTTCCCTAATACAAATCCCGAATTGACCACCATTCCTGCAAAGGGTTTTCTGCTTTTATGGGCCGATGATGACACCGAACAAGGGGTTTTGCATCTGAACTTTAAACTCGACGGAGAGAAGGAACAAATCGGGTTGATTGAAGCCAACGGTACCGACTTTATCGATTCTGTAAGTTATTTGATCCAATATCCCGATACAAGCTATGGCAGGATACCCGATGGCACCGGCCCCTGGTTTTACAGGCTGCCTACCCCTGCGGCAACAAACAGTCCGGGTTCTGATAATCCCGAAATTATTGATTTTAACAAACGCGGCCAGAAAAATGATTTCCTTCTTTATCCAAATCCATCGGAAGGCATTGTGAATATGACCTTATATGACATTTCCGGAAATTGCGTGAAAATGGAAATTAAAAATATCGAAGGGCAAACCCTGTACGTTAAAACATTTTATCCTGAAGAAAACGAATTTCATACAACCCTTCATCTGCCAGCCCTTGTAAAAGGGATCTATTTTGTTTCTGTATTTGCAAATCAAAAACAAAGGGTCAGGAAACTAATGATCAAGTAGCCGAACCTGAAAAGCAGACAAAGGAGCTGAGAGGGCAACAGGCCAATTAGTTCATCGCACGGGCCCCGATATGTTTTCCTCGTGCTACTCCATTTACCGGAGCCTGACTTCTTTCTTCAGCCGGATATCGCCGGCCGAGGCGCCCACGAGCAGTTCGAGTGTGCAGGGGTCGTGCGCCCAGGCCTGCAGGCTTTCGTTCCAGAACATGAGGCTCTTCACCGGTATTTCAAGGTCAACGGTTTTGCTTTGGCCCGGTTGGAGCGAAACCCTCGAAAAGGCCTTAAGTTCTTTGTAGGGCCATTCAACCGATGGATTCACCCGGTGCACATAAGCCTGGACCACTTCATCGGCCGGCATGGTTCCGGTGTTCTTCAGATCGAACGAAAGGACCATCGCATCGTTTTTGCCGAATGTATTCTTGTTTGTCTTCAGGTTTGCGTATTCGAATGAAGCATAGGTAAGTCCGTAGCCAAAGGGATACAAAACCGGCACATTTTTGGTATCGAACCAGCGATAGCCCACCAGGCTTTCTTCGGAATAGAGAGCCGTATTGGGGTCATTCTCCGGTTTCAGGCTGTCGGCTCGTCCGGCATTATCTCCCGTTCCGGCCACCAGATTGGCAAAAATGTCGGAACCCTGCTCGCCCTGAGGATAGTTGCCCATGGCATAAGCCGGTGAATCGTCGAGCTTTATGGGCAGGGTGAAGGGCATTCGTCCGCCGGGAGAAATAATTCCGAGCAGCACGTCGGCAAGGGCGTTTCCGCCTTCCGACCCGTTGAACCACGAGAGAAGCAGGGCTTTCGACAAGGGTTGGACAACGTTCAGGTCGTTGGGGGCTCCGCTCACCAGCACCGTAACGATGTTGGGATTCACTTCGGCGATGCTCCGGACCAGTTCATCCTGTCCCGAAGGCAAAAAGATGTCGCGTCGGTCACGACCCTCGGTTTCGACCGAGCGGTTGTTTCCGCCAATAAACAGAACGATATCGGCTTTAGCGGCTGTTTCGATTGCTTCTTTTTTGAGGTCAAGAGCCGCACGTTCCTGTTCCAAGCGCATTTTTTCCCGTTCTTCGGGTGTTTTGTTCCAAAACAGGCGTCCAAACCAATTGGGTGCCGATGGGTAACCCCGGGCAAAAAGAATCTCGGCCT
>DAIMEA010000612.1:0-2003 GCA_036725585.1 Prolixibacteraceae bacterium
TGATCAACAAATCAAGAACAAATCGTTCCGTGTCCCTGTCGAGGGAGGAAGTAGGTTCATCAAGCAACAAGAGTTGGGGTTGGCTCCACAAGGCCCGGGCCAGTCCGATCAATTGCTTTTGCCCTCCCGATATTTTTATCCCGTTCTCGCCTAAAAGGGTCGCATAATTATTGGGAAATTTCATAAAATAATCGTGAAAACCATACGTAACACAAAATTGGACACAACGCCGTACATCCTCCGTTTTGGTTGAAAAACAGATATTTTCGACTACTGACGAATTAAACAGACAGACATCCTGTTCCACAATGCCCAGCTTTTTTCTCCAGGCAGATACCGGAATCTCCTGAATTGAGATTCCATTGGCGAAAACCGATCCGTAATCATGCTCGTAAAACCGCTGAATTATATTTAACAGGGTCGTCTTGCCACATCCGCTTTCACCAATAATTGAGATCCATTCTCCCTTTTCGGCAAAGAAGGAAATATTGTTCAGGAGTAGCTTCCTTCCGGGGAAACGAAAGGAGAGACCTTCCATGCGCAAGGGCAAAACAGGAACAGAGGAGCCCTCCGTTTCGTTTGATGAAGACTCAGGTGCAATAGACATAAACTCGAACATACGATCAAATGCCACCCGCGCTCCCTGAAGGCCCAGGTTAGCAAAGGACAGGCTTACAATGGACGGGAACAGGATACTGCACATGTTCAGGATGGCCATAAATGAGCCCAAAGAAAGATGGTCTGTCAGTACTTTTGTGGAACTGGTAGCCATTACCAATACCATAAAAAAAACGGAAACCGATTCGGAAATAAACTGCAAAGAAAGGCCGGTTTTTCCCAGGCAAAAAATTTTGTCCTGATAGGATGCATATATGTTTCGATTCAGCGAATCAAAATCGCTTTCCCGGTTGTAACATTTCAGGGTTCCGACACCCCGGATGGTTTGCACATAATTGCCCGATTTGTTTGCGTTTGCAACCATGACCTCATGCTGTCGCGAAACGATACGTTTGTTATAAGCGATGGATATACCGATAAATACCGGTATTGCCATCAACGACACAATACCGGTAATGGGAGAATAGTAAAAAAGCAAAGCTTCACCGGCAAGAACCAACAACAAGCTCCGAAGCAAATCCCCGGCCAGGATGGATATGGCGGATTGGATACGTTCTGTGTCGTTCAATCGTTCAACGAGTTCGCCTAAACTGCGATTATCGAAAAAAGTTTTGGGTAAATACAGAAGACTTCCAAAAAATTGCCCGATCAAGCGATTATTGAAATCTTTTCCTTGTGTGATTCGAAAAAAACCTTCGATGTAGCCCATCCACCCCCGCAGAAACAGGAGGATAAAAACCAATACAAGTCCAACAATTAGCTTCATTGTGTTTTTATTGGGTAAAATATCATCGATCAGTTTTTGAGAGAAAATAGCCAGTGCCAATCCCAAAACAGCGGTGACGATACTTAATCCGAAAATAATCCCCAATGCACCGGCATCTTTTTTGATCTCGGAAAAAAGCCACATTCGCTTTTTTCCCGAGATACGCTCAGCCGTTTCCATTCGTTGTGTGGGAATCAATTCCAGTGCAGAATGAGATTTCCAAATGTCGGATAAAGCTTTCTCAGAATAGAAATCAATTCCCTTGCCCGGATCTCCAATCAGATAATGGTCTTTCTCGTATCCATAACAGACAACAAAATGATTGAGTCCATTATCCATTATGACGTGCAGGATCACCGGACCGACCATTTTCTTCAGCCCGGAAAAATCGGCTTCATAACCCTGGGCCTGCAATCCCAGTTGATTGGCTGCCTGATACAAGCCCAATAAAGTTGTACCCTGTTTGGATGTTCCGCTCAATTCCCGTAATCGTTCCATACTGCAGTATCCGCCGTGAAACCGAAGGATGGATTGCAGGCAAGCAACGCCACAATCTGTTTGATCGAGTTGATGAATAAAGGTCTTTTTGATCCGGTTTCGTTCCATTGCAAGGTATTTA
>DAIMEA010000613.1:0-2001 GCA_036725585.1 Prolixibacteraceae bacterium
GTTGTAATGAATTTCGGTGATTTTCAGGTCAAAGAAATCGGACGGGTGGACAAAAAACCGGTCGTTTGCCGCGCTCCATTTCCCGTTCAAATACGTTCGGGCAATGATGTGGGCCGATTGATTCAGGGTAATAGGGCCTGAATACGATAGAGCCTGATCCGACACAAGAGCATCGGAGGGCTGGTCGCTGGCCGTCAGCGAGGCGTTGATGATAAAATCGGTGCTGGTCGTACTTTGGTTCAAAGCATGAAGGGCCAACACGTTCTTTCCCTCCTGCAGGGTACTGATGAATGGGGTGAGCGTGAACGATTCCTGGTCTGCGGCTTCATGGCTTCCCGATGCAGCGGTGTTCCAGGCGAGTGTTCCCGGGGCATTGACCCGGGCCACTTCTTTTCCGTTCAGGTACGCAACAAATCCATCGTCGTAACGGACGTTTAACTCGAGCGAGGTGATGGCCATTTTGTCGCCGGCCGACAACGTAAAAGGTATCCGCACGTAACAGGTCGTGTTTTTGTTATACATTCTGCTGCTCACATCAAGAGAAATTGAGCCTGCATATCCGGAACTCCGTTCGTATCCGATACCGCCGGGCGATCCGCTGCACAGCAGCCAGCCCGAGTCGTCGTAATCGTTTTGGGTGTACCATGTGGTTCCGATGTTTGCGGTGGGTACCCAAACCTTTTTTTCGGCATCTTCGGAAATGAGTGTAGTTTTGTTGGTGCTGACCGAGTTCGGCCAGTTAACCGGATCGGTACCATTCGTTGTGTAATAAATGGTTCCTTCGCTAGCCGTCATGGTAAGTTTATCGCCCGGGAATAGGGTATTTGCGATGATTTGTTTGTTGTTCAGAAAGAACACGGGTGCATCCACGTTGGGAAACATGCCGGCGCTGCGCAACTGGCTGATAAAAATATCGGTGCGTTTTGGGAAGTATTCATTTTGCATGAAGCTCTGCTGCGGAAGCCAATATTTTTCAACGGTATAAAGGTCGAACGGTCCACCGGTCTGGTAGGGATGTACATCGCGGCGATAGTCGCCCCAGCGTGCCGACTCGGCGTATACTGCTTTATCAATTTGGCTTGTCCGGACCAGCCATCGCGCCAGGCTTGCATCGGGTGTAAGGGCGCCGCCGTTAAAGCAATGTTTTTGGACACGGTCGGCAAAAAGCCGCTTATAGGTTTCGTTTTTCATCAGTTGCTGAAAAATATTGCTGGGGCAATTGCTGTTGTTTTCAGCCAGTTCGTTACCATTGAGGGTTTTGATCATATGCTCGGCATCCCAGCAAAAGAATTTGAATCCTTTACCGGGTTTCACCCGGTTCCGGGCAGCCGCCCAGTTATGGTGGTCCCAGTCGGTGTTGCTGCCGTAAAAGTTGATCAGCATATAATCGGCCAGGTTCACCACATCAGCCATGGCTTCGTATTGTGGATTGGGTGTGCCATCCGGGTTGTTTCCCTGAAATTTCTGGTATTGCTCATTGCTCGTCAAACCGGCGTTGGCCATTTGTATCATTTTGTTCCAGGCATCGATGGTTCCGTCGGCAACGTCGGCATAATCTTTTATTACATCATAGTCTTCTTCATTTCCGCCCATGTATTTAGCCGCGAATTCCCGGTCCATCCTTTCCGACGGGGCATACATACCCCAGTATAATCCGTTGATATACAAGTGAACGTACGATGAATGGCTGGCTGGGTGGCCCATTTCCCGCTGGGTGTCTTTTGTCCAGATATCTCTTTGGTATTGGGCTCTCTGGCGTTCGTCGTGGGAATGGTGGGTCCACGAGTTGCCAAATCCGGCACGCAATATCAGTTTATCGTATTCAGGCTGAGCTTCTCCTTCAAACAGGGAATAATCCAGCTTCGATGGCCCGTATTCACTTTTGAATACGAGCAAAAACGAATGTTTCGGATTTTTCTCCGGTCGGCGGCTGTGCCCCCCCTGCAAACGGATCCCGCAATTGGCCTGCACCGAAAGGGATTCGTTATCAAAATATTCGAA
>DAIMEA010000614.1:0-1998 GCA_036725585.1 Prolixibacteraceae bacterium
ATTGAATACGCCTTCGACGAGCCCTTTGTTTGCCGTTCGCTTTTTATCGAAGCCGGAAATAACTTTCAGGCCGTGCGGCTCCGTATAGAAGTTGCCGACGACGGGAAAATCTTCCGCTCTCTTGGCCGTCTCGATACGCCCAGGCATGGCTGGCAGGACGGTGACGAGGGGTACACCTTTGCTTTGAAACCCGTTACGGCCCGCTACTTTCGCTTTGTTTTCGACCCCGAAGGCACCGAACCAGGCGCCGAGGACCTCGATAATGCCAAATGGAAACCCAACCTGAAAATTGCCCGTTTGCGCCTTTCGGGCGAAGCACGCATCGGCGGGATCGAAGGCAAGAATGGTTCGGTATGGCGAATAGCAGCCCCAACCGATTCAGCAATCATTGCCAATAAAGTATGCATCGACCCTGCTTCGTTGATCAACCTTTCCGATAAAATGGATTCGACAGGCTTACTCCGCTGGAATGCCCCTCCCGGAAGCTGGATCCTGCTCCGGATGGGACACACCTCAAACGGCCACACCAATTACACGGCAGGTGGCGGACTTGGGCTTGAAGTCGATAAGTTCAATCCCGAAGCCGTAAGGTTTCAGTACAATCAGTGGTGCGGCAAAATCATTGAAACGGTTGGCCCTGAACAGGTCACACGGGTACTCGAAATTTTCCATGTCGACAGTTGGGAGTGTGGCAGTCAAAACTGGTCGCCGGTATTCGCCTCCGAATTTGAAAAACGCCGGGGCTACAACCTCCTCCCGATGCTGCCCGTTATGGCCGGTATTCCCATAGAAAGTGCAGCCGCTTCAGAAAAATTTCTGTACGATGTGCGCCAAACTATTGCCGAACTGGTCGTCGACAATTTCTACAAGGTGTTTGGCGAAAAAATCAGGCAGGCAGGTCTGCAATTCAGCGGCGAATGCGTGGCGCCCACCATGACCAGCGACGGACTCCTGCATTACCAGGCACTCGACATACCCATGGGTGAGTTCTGGTTCCGCAGCCCGACCCACGATAAACCGAACGATGCCCTCGATGCTATTTCGGGAGCACACATCTACAACAAAGCGCTCATACAGGCCGAAGGATTTACCGAACTGCGGATGGCCTGGGACGAACACCCGGGTATGCTAAAAACCCTGACCGACCGCAATTTTGCCCTGGGTTTCAACCGCTATGTTTTTCACGTGTTCACCCAAAATCCCTGGAACGACCGTAAACCGGGCATGACCCTCGATCCGATCGGGCTTTTCTTCCAGCGCGACCAAACCTGGTGGAAACCCGGTAAGAACTGGATTGACTATATAACCCGGTGTCAAAGCATATTACAACAAGGCAAACCGGTAGTTGATATTGCTGTATATACTGGAGAAGAGATCCCAAGCCGTGCGGTACTTCCCAACAGGCTAATTGATGTCCTTCCTGGAATAATTGGTCAGGAAAGAATGGAATCCGAAAAAATCAGGTTAATAAATGACGGGCAGCCGCAACGGGAAATGCCCCGATATGTAAACGCATCGGCCCATATTTATGATCCCTCCGACTGGGTCGATCCGCTCAATGGCTATGCCTACGATTCATTCAATCCCGATGCCCTGCTCCGGCTGGCAAAGGTGAAAAAAGGAAGGGTCTTTTTCTCGGGCGATCATGGATACCGTCTGCTGATCGTACCCGGAAAACGGAAAATGGATCCCAATGGAAACCACATGTCGGGCAGGGTAGCGGCAAAACTGGCCGAACTGATCCGTGCCGGGGCAAGCGTTTTGTTTGCCGAACGTCCCGATCCCCTGCCGGACGACCCGGTGGCGAATGAAATTCTGAAAACCCTTTTCGACAAACAACAGACCGGAAAAGGAAAAATTTGGGTGGGCCCATATTCCGAAACCGATTTTGAAACACGGGGTTTTTCGCCCGATTTTTTCGCTTTCGATCCATCGGGAAAACGGATCAAAGGACTGGCCTGGAATCATCGTTCCCTCGCGGGTTCAGAAATTTATTTC
>DAIMEA010000615.1:0-1979 GCA_036725585.1 Prolixibacteraceae bacterium
CCGGCACCCATCATTTTCCCTTCGAACCTCGAAGTTACGCGCGGGCAAAGCCCCACCTATTCCTTTTTGAATGCAGGGGTGAACCCGGTAGCCTGGTTCTGGGAACTGCACCACGAATTCGACGGACTGGTGTACAGTGAGGAAACCCGGAATATGTCCATTCCGTTGAACTTTAGTCCTGCACGGTACTTCTGGAGAGCTACCTATCTGGATAATTACGGCTGTATCAGTTTGCCCGACAGCCTGTGGATCGAGCTGTTTAACCAGCCCTACATCCAGTTCTCCGATTCGACCACCAGCATCGTGAACTGTTCGGCGGTTTCGCTCATCCCCGACGAGAAATTTGAATTCATCGTGGAATACTACGGCGCCCGCTCGTACGATTTTACCTGGGAAGTGTACGACTACAACGGGAACCTGGTCGATGCCGGCGAATTACGCTACCAGTCGAACCGGAGAAACATCATCACCGTGAACAATAATTTCATCAACGACGAATTGCCGGAAATGAACCGGCCCTGGAAGGTCGTAATCAAAACGGCCGATAACGAAGAAACAAATGTCGAGGTGATTATCCGCGACAGCGATATAGAAGGGGGACGGGACGAACGGATCATCATGATCCACCCGAAACCGGTTATTTTGGACGGAATTGATTTTGCGAATTAGAAATTTTTGAACCCCAAAGGCGCGGAGGCGCAGAGGAAATTGGAACCGCGGAGGCGCAGAGGGATTTGAAAAAGAGATGTTGGGAGCGGCTTCGACAAGCTCCCCTTCGACAAGCTCAGGGAGCAGGGAGCGGGAAGCGGAGAGCAAGCGCTACCGAAAGGCGAATATGAGTTCTTAGAATTAATTGTTAAAAGGGGTATCCTTTGCCGTTGCCTTCAGGCAACGGATTTATAGATTGAATGAACAATGATAAAAGGATTGGCCCCCATAAAGGATTACAAAAAGGATCCTCGAAAAGGGGGTTTGAATAGCCTCCTCCCGATAGCTATCAGGGAGCGGAGAGCAAGCGCTACCGAAAGGCGAATATGAGTTCTTAGAATTAATTGTTAAAAGGGGTATCCTTTGCCGTTGCCTTCAGGCAACGGATTTATAGATTGAATGAACAATGATAAAAGGATTGGCCCCCATAAAGGATTACAAAAAGGATCCTCGAAAAGGGGGTTTGAATAGCCTCCTCCCGATAGCTATCGGGATTATGTAGGGGAAAAAATTGGAAAATAATAATTGGCTTTAGCCAAAAATTTAATAAAAATTCATACATACATGCTTCGGCACAGACACATAGCGAAACTTTTTACCCTGCTAACTGCAGCCCTGCTGCTCTTGGCCCTGCCGCGCTATGCCCAGGCCCAGCGGGTGCGCTATGTCCAGTACAATTCGACCCACGCCCTGGCAGTGCCCGAAAACCCGGCTTACCGTTTCCAGTGGACGATGACCTGGGGAAACCAGAACCTTCCAATCCCCATCCAGTCGACCACCAACGTTACCGAAAACATCCGCTGGGACCGGCGGAACACCCACTACGACATTACGGTCTATCCCATCCTCGACTCGGTAGGATGCCTGGGCGAGCCCGTTTACCTGCGGGTGTACACGGTCGATTACCTCTCGCTACATGCCTTCAATGATGTGTTTTTCACTCAGGTGAACCAAGCTGTTACCGGCGATGTGAGCGATAACGACTTCGACGAACTGGGCCTTATTCTGATCTATAACCCAACCCTGGTGTCGGGTCCGTCAAACGGAACCGTTTCCATGGATGTAATGGGCGAGTTTACCTATACCCCGGATCCGGGCTTTACGGGCATCGACTATTTCGTGTACGAAGTGCGCACCGACGCCGATCCGAGTATGTTTGGCACGGCCCAGGTAACCATTGTGGTGCGCGACGACGATGAAATTGCCGAACTCTATGTCGAGAAAACCGGTCCCGAGAAAGCCCTCTACGGCGAGCGCATCCAGTATTCGAT
>DAIMEA010000616.1:0-1978 GCA_036725585.1 Prolixibacteraceae bacterium
GGTAACCGAATGCCGGATCATTTCGTATGCGGGTATTCTTTTTCCCTGGTAGCGGGGATGGGGCAACCGCGTATAGGGGAGATCGTAAAAACGATCGATTTCCTCCTCTTTCCAGGGTGGATAGGGTGGATTAACAACCAACCATTGCCCCGGTACTTCCTGAATAAGACGGGCCCCGTTCCAGCGATTCGATTCTTCCTCGATCGTTCGAAAATTGGCGGCATACTTTCGCTTATCGTGCATGCAATCGTCGTGCCCCGACAAACAGATGGTTTCGGTAAAAAGACGATTGTTGTCGGGTTTCTCCTGTTGAAGCCAGGCTGTTTGGGGAATCGAACGGATTTCCGGGAAAGTTTTTCCTTCCCTCAACTGGGCTGCCAGTTCCCGGATGGATTTTTCACCCATCCCGTATACAAGCAAGTCGGCTTTCGACTCTACCAGGATGGAAGGTTTGAGTTGGTCGCTCCAATAATCGTAGTGGGTAAAACGCCGGAGTGAGGCTTCTATGCCTCCGATCACAACCGGAACATCGGGATACAGGTTCTTCAGTATGTTGCTATAAACCACAACGGCATAATCGGGACGCATGCCGGGGCGCCCGTCGGGCGTATAGGCATCGTTGGAACGGAGTCGTTTATTGGCCGTATAGTGATTGACCATGCTGTCCATATTGCCCGCCGAAACGGCAAAGAAGAGCGTGGGCCTGCCCAGTTTCCGGAAATCGCGCAAATCGTCGCGCCAGTTGGGCTGTGGAACAATCGCCACCCGAAGCCCCTGTGCTTCCAATACCCGTCCGATTACGGCTGTGCCAAACGAAGGATGGTCGACATATGCATCGCCACTGAAGAGGATGACATCAATGCTGTCCCATCCCCGTGCTTTTATTTCTTTTGCCGATGTGGGAAGCCAGAGCTTGGTTTTATCCGGTGAAATGCTTTCGCTCAACGTTTTTTTCTGCAAAGATAGGATTTCTCTCAGGGAACAATGCTCCCCGTATTCGCGTTCTTTTTTTCCGGAAGCCAGAAATCGTCCTTGCTCAGCTTGCAGGTTTTGATCATTTCCCGGGTGTATCCCGATCCATCAAAATTTTTATCCACATTGTTGGTTCCCATGGTGAATCGGATTCCGGCTTTTTTGGCGCGCCGGATGAATTCAGCCGACGGGATTTTAAACCGGTTGTTGATTTCAATGGCCACTTTGTTTTTTCGGGCTGCCTCAATTACCCGGTCCATTCGTTCGGGTGTCCAGAGTACATTGTAGCGGCCGGCCAGGGCTTCGGGGAGATAGGTGGGATTGACGTATATGTCGATGGGTTCGTGGTTTAAAATCGATTCAATGGTTTGCACCAGATATTCCATAAAAGCCTCCTCGTCGTCGATCCAGGTTTCTTCGGGAATCCAGATCCGGTTCCGGCGACCTTTTGCATCGGTAAAAGTCATGGCATCGGTAAAAACATAATCGAATTTTGCGAGGGTTTCTTCCGAAAAAAGCCGGACCCATTCCCGTCCTTCGGCCTGCATGCCCACGTAAAACCCGGGATATTGTTGCATAACCTGCAGAAACGAATCGGCCTGAGCATCGGTTTGTACCGGAAAGCCAACACCGCAATTAATGGCAATACCATATTTGATTCCTTCCTTTTCGGATTTTTTCATGGCTTCTTCCAGGGTCAGGTCGCCTTTCAGGTGAATGTGTAAATCGACCAGTTGGATTGAGTTTGGTGAACATCCTGCCACGATGAGGAGCAAAGAAGATAAAAAAAATCGTATTCTGATCGGATTCATGGTTGAAATTGATGGTATGTGTCATTCCGTATTCTGTCGTAAAGGCCTTTGCAGGGGATGCCGATTTAATTCAGCGCGAAGATGTACCCGACGCTGGCCTGAAACTGGCTGCCATCGTTATAGGTTGCCACTCCCTGCAGGAAGGTTGCCACCAGCGAATTTCCGTTGTTCATTTTTTTAACCAGCGAAGCGCC
>DAIMEA010000617.1:0-1970 GCA_036725585.1 Prolixibacteraceae bacterium
CATGAAAATACTGGGGGCAACAGTCGTTCCCGTTTCTCACGGGCTCAAAACCCTGAAGGAAGCCGTCGATTCGGCTTTTGAGGCCTACCTGGTCGACCCGGAGAATTCCATCTATTGCATTGGCTCGGTGGTAGGGCCCCATCCCTTCCCCATGATGGTCCGCGATTTTCAGCGGGTGGTCGGGATCGAAGCCCGGGAACAGTTCCTCGAAATGACCGGCGAACTCCCCGATAACGTAACTGCCTGCGTGGGTGGAGGCAGCAATGCCGCCGGGATATTCTCGGCCTTCCTCGACGATGAGGACGTTAAACTCTGGGGTGTTGAACCCGCAGGACGTTCATACGAAATTGGCGACCATGCCTGTACCATGAAATTTGGCTCTCCCGGAATTATTCATGGTTTTCGCTGCAAAGTGCTGATGGATGAAAAAGGAGAACCGGCGCCTGTTTATTCGGTTGCCAGCGGCCTCGATTATCCCGGCGTGGGTCCCGAACATTGCCTCTTCGAACAAAAGGGAAGAGTGAATTATGTGGATGCCACCGATGCCGAAACCATCGAAGCCTTTTACGAACTGAGCCGCCTCGAAGGCATCATTCCAGCCCTCGAAAGCGCCCATGCCGTCGCTTTTGCCAAAAAACTGGCCAAAAACGCCCAACGTGAATCCATTTTGATCAACCTGAGCGGTCGGGGCGACAAGGACATCGACTTTGTGGTCGATACTTTTGGATTGCCCGATTGAACAGAGGTTTGCCGGTCGGTTGACAGATCCCGGTTTTTTGGAAGGAATAATGAACTAACTACTTACAAATAAGATGAAAACAAAGAATTCGTTTACCAAATTATTTGCATTCCTCACCTTTTTTATTCTGGTGGCGGCATGCACCCGGGAAAATGTCCACCGGTCGGCCTTATTGCAGTTCGACGAAAAAATTGACGGAATCATCGACCAGATGACCCTCGAAGAAAAAGTGAATATGCTTCATGGGAAGCATCTGTTTTCTTCGGCCGGAGTGGAACGTCTGGGGATTGCCGATATGGAATACACCGACGGTCCCTTTGGCATACGCGAAGAGTTGCATTCCGACAGCTGGCAACCGCTGGGTATCGAAAACGATAAGGCTACCTTTTTCCCGACCGGATCGGCTTTAGCGGCTACCTGGAGCCCCGAACTGGCCTACGAATACGGGAAGGCAATGGCGATTGAAGCCCGGTTGCGCGGTAAGGATATGGTTCTTGGACCTTCCATCAACATTCAGCGGATCCCCACCGGGGGCCGTACGTACGAATACCTGAGCGAGGATCCCTTTCTGAGCGCCCGGCTGTCGGTCGGGTATACCCGGGGAATGCAGGACCAGGGCGTGGCCGCCTGTCTGAAACACTATGCCTTGAACAACCAGGAAAACAACCGCGGAAGGGTCAATGTGATCGTCGGGGAACGGGCCTTGCGCGAAATCTATCTGCCTCCCTTCCGTGCAGCTGTCGAAGAAGCCGATGCCTTTGGGGTCATGTCGGCCTACAACAAGGTAAACGGCTGGTGGTGCGCCGAGAACGAAATCCTCCTGAACCAGATTCTACGAAACGACTGGGGCTTTGCCGGCATGGTTATCTCCGACTGGGGGGGGACCCACAGTACGGTAGCATCGGTCGAAAGCGGACTGAATGTCGAAATGCCCGGGAAAAAATACCTGGGCGAGGCGCTCCTCGATTCTGTAAAATCAGGGGCCGTGACCGAAGAAATCATCAACCAGCGGGTCCGCGAAATTCTGCGTGTTCGCCTGGCCATTCAACCCATCTCCAAAGATGAAGCCAATCGGGAAATTACCTCCCAACCCGCCCAACAAAAAGTGGCCTACAACGTAGCCGCCCGATCGATTGTTTTGCTGAAAAACGACGGAATTCTCCCCCTTAAGCTCGACCGGCGACCGATAATTACCATCATTGGCGACAACGCCACCCAAACGATGGCGAGA
>DAIMEA010000618.1:0-1969 GCA_036725585.1 Prolixibacteraceae bacterium
TGTACCTTCCTCCGGCCTTACCTATACCTGGAAACAACGGGACAACCCATCCGATTTTACGGTTACAGCTACTCGCCAGACCAGCATCAATCTTACTTGGGACCAAAACTCCGAGAGCGATGATGTTCTTTTGGCATACAGCCTCAACGAAACCTTCGGGGTGCCGGTAAACGGGACTGCTTACACTGCAGGAGATGGTATTACGGGAGGAGGCACCGTACTTTTTTCCGGAGACGGTACTTCGTATAACCATACCGCCCTGACGCCAAACACGGTGTACTTTTATAAAATCTGGTCGATCAATGCCGACACCGATTATTCCAACGGGGTTACCGGATCGTCCCGAACCGCCAATGGCCTGCCGTATCTGCAGGCTTTTAACAGTTCTTCTCTCCCCAATGAATGGACTTCGACTTTCTCGATATTAACCAATTATGGAACAGCAAATTCGTATTGCCTTGGCAAACGATTCAGCAGCAGCAGCACAGCCCATGCAACCTCACCCTTATTGGGAAGCATAACCAACGACACTTATCTCAGTTTCCATTACCGTATCGTCGATAATTTGGGCTACCCCGACAATGCAAGCACCCTGGGAGCATCCGATTCGCTGAACATTGAAGTGTCGGACGATGACGGAAAAACCTGGAACCTTATCCATACCATCGATCAAACGAACCATACAGTATCGGCAGAATATGCCAATCCGGTAATCAGCCTGGGCGCATACAACGGTCAGTACATCAAGATCCGCTTCCGGGCCGTTTGGGGCTCTGGTGACTATTACATACACATCGACAATGTACTTGTTGAAGAGGGCACCGACATGTCGTACACCGGATCCGTTACCAAACAAACCAACACCAACAATGTTGCCATCGGTAGTTTTGATAACGAAATGATCTGTTTGCATATTATCACACAGAAAGAAACGTCGCCTCTTGTTGTTCATTCTATAAATTTCAATACATTAGGATCGACCAGTGCCGCTTCAGATTTACTGAGTGCGAAAGTATATTTTACCACTTCGCCCGAATTTTCGACCGCGGTTCCCTATGGCGATACAATTGCCAATCCCTCAGGGGGCTTCACCATAAACGGGAGCCAGAGCCTGTCCAAAGGAAATAATTATTTCTGGCTTGCATACAACATCACGACCTCTGCCACAGCAGGCAATATTGTCGATGCCCAGTGCATGCAGTTCGTCACCTCAGAGTCGGGAACAGCAAAAGTACCTTCGACGACCTCCCCAACGGGATCCCGCACCATTGCCGCGACCATCAGCGGTGAAAAATCGGTACCCGGCGACTATGCGAGTATAGCCGAAGCCGTCATTGCCCTGAACAATGGATCCATTGGCTCGGGAGGAGTAACCATTAATGTATCCGACGGGCATACCGAAAACATCACCAGCCCCATTGTTCTTACAGCAACAGGGACGGAAGCGAATCCCATACTGTTTCAAAAAACCGGTTCGGGTGCTAATCCACTGGTTACCCGAACCGATGCCGGATCGATCAGTACATCCGTATTGGGCAACCGGGGCGATGCCGTGATTGTGATCGAAGGGGCCGATTATGTCACCTTCAATTCCATTAATGTTGCCGCCTCTGATCAGGGAATTGAATATGGCTATTATTTGCGAAAAGTATCGGTAACAAACGGATGCAAAAACGTAACCGTAAAAAATGCTTCCATTTCGATGACCAAGGGAACAAGCAGATATGTTGCCGGATTCTGTACCGGAAACAGTTCCTCCTCGTCCGATAACCTCGTAATCACAAATCAGAACGGAAGCCACGACAACATTGTTTTTACCGGGAACACCATCAATAACACCTTTGCCGGAATCTATATGAAAGGCTCCGCCAATTTTTTTGACCGGTTTTTCACCATCGGTTCGGCAGGCCATCCCAATTCCATTCAAAATTTTGGCGGAAATGCGGCCTACGAAACCTATGGGATTTAC
>DAIMEA010000619.1:0-1966 GCA_036725585.1 Prolixibacteraceae bacterium
CGTTCGATCTTTTTTTTCAACAAAGAGGAAAAGGCCTCTCTGCTCATCCGAAATGATGAAAAATTCCGTTATCCCTCAAGCAACTGGAAAGGAGCCGGTGTAGCCGTTCCGGTCTTTTCCCTTCGCTCCCAACAGAGTTTTGGCACCGGTGAGTTCAACGATCTGAGACTTCTGGCCGACTGGGCAGCGAAAACCGGGCTAAAAGTGATCCAGATTCTTCCCATCAACGAAACCGTTGCCACCCATTCATGGCTCGATTCCTACCCCTACAAAGCAATCTCTGTTTTTGCCCTCCATCCAATGTACCTGAACCTTGAGCAATTGGGAAAACTAAACGATGAAAAACAAAACGATGAATTTGAATTGGCCCGTGATATCCTGAATGCAAAAACCTGGGTCGACTACGTCCAGGTAACTCAGATCAAATCACGTTATTACAAACTCATTTTCGATCAGGAATGGAAGAATCTCAAAAAGACAAAAGCCTATCGTGATTTTTTCAACGAGAACCGCGAATGGTTGGAACCCTATGCTGCCTTTTGTTTTTTACGCGACCGATTCAAAACCAGCAACTTTCGTCAATGGGGCGAATGGTCGGTCTATAATCCAGACAAAATACTTGATCTGGTCAATCCCCGATTAAAACATCACGAACATATTGCGGTTCATTACTTTATCCAGTTCCACCTGCACAAACAACTTAGCGAAGCAATCGAATACGGACACCAAAAAGGAGTGGCATTTAAGGGTGATATACCCATTGGCATTAGCCCCAACAGCATCGAAGCCTGGACCCAGCCCACATTGTTCAACCTAAATGGTCAGGCAGGAGCGCCTCCCGACGACTTTGCCGTATTGGGTCAGAACTGGGGTTTCCCGACCTATAATTGGGATGTTATGGCCCGTAATGGATTCCTTTGGTGGAAAAAAAGACTGCATGCTCTATCCCAATACTTTGATGCATACCGGATTGATCACATTCTGGGCTTTTTTCGCATCTGGGAAATTCCCCGGCATGCCCAACATGGGTTGCTGGGTTATTTCAAACCCGGGTTGCCTCTTTCTTCCGACGAAATTCAGGAATGGGGAATCTGGTTCGATCCCGAACGATTTTTGAAACCCTATATACGGGAACACTTTTTGCACGAATTTTTTGGTGAGTATACCGATGAAGTTAAAAAGCTCTACCTGGTTGAACAAGAGAACAACCGTTTTACACTCTGTGATGCGTTTGTTACGCAACAAAAAATTTACGGGCACTTTACGCCTAAGGAAGAAGCAGAGCAAAACCTCTCCGAAAAAGATGTGATGATCCGCGACGGATTGATTGCTCTGCTCGATGAAGTCTTATTTATCCGCGACCCCTATGCCGCCCATCCTGCCTACCACCCCCGCATTTCGATGCATTACAGTTTTACCTATCGGGAGCTCGACGGGGAAACCAAGAACCGGCTGAATGCTTTGTATATCGACTTCTTTTATAAACGGCACGAACATTTTTGGAAAGAAGAGGCATACCGGAAACTTCCTGCCATACTGGAAGCCAGCAATATGTTGGTATGCGGAGAAGATTTGGGCATGGTGCCCGACTGTGTTCCGGAAGTGATGAAAAATCTGAACATCCTGAGCCTGGAAATTCAACGGATGCCCAAAAATCCGGACATCGAATTTGGACACCCGGCCGATGCGCCCTATCTGAGTGTTTGTACCACATCGACCCACGACATGTCGACCATACGGAGATGGTGGGAAGAAAACAAAGAAAAAACCCAACGTTTTTATCACACAATACTGGGACATAACGACATGGCACCCAATTATGCCGAGCCTTGGATCTGCCGGGAAATCATTCAACACCACCTCTATTCTCCGGCTATGTTGACCATTTTCCCCATTCAGGACCTGTTGGCCATGGATGGCGATTTACGTTGGAACCAAACCGATATGGAACGAATCAATGTTCCCA
>DAIMEA010000620.1:0-1957 GCA_036725585.1 Prolixibacteraceae bacterium
AAGGGTTTGGGAAAAAGGCCAGCCGATATTCAGTGAAGACGGACGCCTCGAAGCTTTGGAAGGCTTTATTTACGACGTGCACGAACGGAAAGTGTTTGAAGAAGCCTTACGTGCCAGCGAAAACCTGTTTCAAACCCTTACCCGAAATGCGCCGGTGGGTATTTTCCGCACCGATGCCCTCGGACGAACGACCTATGTGAACCCCCAATGGTGCCTGCTTTCGGGGATCTCATCAATCGATGCCCACGATATGAAATGGGTTTCGTCGTTGCATCCCGACGACCGGGATAAGGTGCAGTCGGAATGGAATCAGGCTGTTTTGAACAAACAACCCTCCAAAGCAACCTATCGCTTTATCCAACCCACAGGAAGGGTTGTCTGGGTGAGTGGTCAGGCTGTTCCCGAATTTAACAGCACAGGTGAGCTGATTGGATATATTGGTACCGTGGCTGATATTTCTCCGCAAATCCATGCGCTTGAATCGTTGAAAGTGAGCGAGGAAGAATTGCAGAAAACGAACAAGCTCCTTCGTATCATTATTGATGATTTGCCCGATGCCATTTACATGAAGGATGAATATGCGAAAAAGGTTATTGCCAACAAAGCCGATTGCGAAAATTGCGGATGTGAAACCGAAGATGAACTCATCGGGAAAGACGATTTTGATCTTTTTCCGAAAGATATTGCCGAGCGCTTCTGGGCCGATGACCAACGGGTATTGAAGGAGGGCGTTCCGGTCATAAACCGTATTGAACGATTGGTAAATAACAACGGAAAGGTGAAATGGTTGCAGAGCTCAAAGGTTCCTTTCCGCGATGCCAGCGGGAAAATTATCGGACTGGTAGGTGTGGGAAGGGATATCACCCGGGAAAAAGAAGCCGAGACCGAAAGCCTGAAGCTTTCGAAAGCCATTTCGCAAAGCCCGGTTAGTATTGTTGTGACCGATACAAAGGGTATTATTGAGTATGTTAATCCCAAATTCTCCGAAGTGACCGGCTATTCTTTCGACGAGGTGAAGGGGGAAAATCCGCGGATACTGAAGTCGGGGCAACAGGGAAAGGAATTTTATCAGTATATGTGGCAAGACCTCCTGGCCGGGAAAGATTGGAAAGGTGAATTTCTGAACCGAAAGAAAAATGGAGAATTGTATTGGGAAAATGCAATCATATCGCCCATCCTGAACGACGAGGGGGGAATAAGCCATTTCGTTGCCGTGAAAGAAGATATTACCGAAAAGAAAAAAATACTGGAAGAGTTGGTACGCGCTAAAGAAAAAGCGGAAGAAAGCGATCTGCTAAAGTCGTCGTTCCTGGCCAACATGAGCCACGAAATACGGACTCCGCTGAACTCTATCCTGGGTTTCAGCAATATTCTCACAATGGACGACGATCTTTCACCCCACGAAAAAAGCGAGTATTCCGAAATTATCAACAAAAGCGCCGACAGCCTGCTCCAGATCATCAACGACATCATCGATATCTCGAGCCTTGAAACCGGCCAGCTACAGATTTATACGGTTCGCATGAACCTGAGTTCGATCCTGAAATCCCTGTACACGGTTTTTACCCGGAAGAAACTCGAAATGGGCAAGAACCATATTGAACTGAAGATTATCGATGAGCCCGGCATACAGATCGTTGCCGATGAAAACCGGCTGATTCAGATCTTCACCAACCTGTTGAACAATGCCCTGAAATTTACCGATGCCGGTGAAATTGTTTTTGGTGTCGAGGGTGTTGGCGATACCCATGTTACGCTCTATGTTTCCGACACCGGTATTGGTATCCCAAAGGAAATGCACCAATCGGTTTTCGAACGTTTTCGACAGGGAGAACGTTCCAAAACGCGTGCATACGGGGGTAACGGACTGGGGCTTTCGATTGTGAAAAACCTGGTGGAGCTGATGGGCGGGGCGATCTGGCTTGAATCGGAACCCACCCGGGGATCGGTTTTCCGG
>DAIMEA010000621.1:0-1946 GCA_036725585.1 Prolixibacteraceae bacterium
TTGCCCCGGCATTTATGCCGGGGTTCCTGGAGCAGAACAAAATACACCCGGCCACCCCGATAGCAATCGTGGCCCCTACAAAAAAGTACGCGCCCGATATGGCCGGAAGGCAGGGTTTTTGTAATAAGGAGATATTGTATATTTCTTTCGCATACAGAATTTTGCGAAAATTGTCATTGGCAGCACCTAAAAAGATACTTTTAAAAAATGAATTGAAATCGATCTGTAGTTTGAATGCAGCATAAAACCATCAACATCATCACCCTCGGGTGTTCAAAAAATCTTGTCGATTCGGAACGGCTGATGCGCCAGTTCGAGGAGCAGGGCTTCGACGTACGTTTCGACGACGAAGCGCCCGCCGAAATCCTCCTGATCAATACCTGTGGCTTCATTCTCGATGCAAAGGAAGAATCCGTCAACATGATTATGGACGGGGTCAGGGCCAAGGAAGCCGGACTTGTTAAAAAGCTGTACGTAATGGGTTGTCTGTCGGCCCGCTATCGGGAAGAGTTGAAAAAGGAAATACCGGAAGTGGACTGTTTCTTTGGCAAATTCGATTTCGATGCCATCCTTCGGGAGCTTGAGGTTGCGAAGAGGAAAGATCTGCTGTTCGACCGTTACCTGACTACCCCGTCCCATTATGCCTATCTGAAAATTGCCGAAGGATGCGACCGCAGTTGCTCCTTTTGTGCCATTCCGCAATTTACCGGAAAACATCAGTCGGTGCCTGTCGACGACCTGGTCAAAGAAGCCTCCCTGCTGGCTCAAAAGGGCGTTAAGGAGTTGTTGTTGATCTCCCAGGAACTGACCTATTACGGAATCGACCTGTATAAAAAGCGGATGCTCCCCGAACTGATCCATCGTTTGTCGGAAATCGGAGGTATCGAATGGATCCGCTTGCACTATGCTTACCCGGCCGGCTTCCCTGTTGAATTACTCAAAACCATGCGGGAGAATCCGAAAGTCTGCCGCTACCTCGATGTGCCTTTGCAGCACATTTCCGATCGCGTATTGGCGAAAATGCGACGAAACATTACCGGGGCCGAAACCCGGCAGTTAATCCAAACCATTCGCGACGAGGTGCCCGGGATTGCCCTGCGCACAACCCTTATTGTGGGGCATCCCGGTGAAACAGAAGAAGATTTTCAGGAGCTTCTGGCTTTTGTCGATGAAATGAAATTTGAACGCCTGGGCGTCTTTCCCTATTCCCACGAAGAAGATACCTGGGGGTATCGCAACCTGGACGACACCCTTTCCCAGCAAGTTAAGGAGGAACGACTTGCCAGGATTATGGAACTCCAGCAAGCCCTTTCCGAAAAAATGATGAACAAATGGATTGGGAAACGACGCAAAGTGCTCATCGACCGGATTGAGGGCGAGCACTGGATCGGACGAACCGAGCACGATTCTCCCGAGGTGGACGGTGAAGTGTTGATCAATCGGAACTATCCGCTGAAAACCGGTGGTTTTTATACGGTTGAGATAACCGGAACAGAAGCCTTCGATAGTTATGGGAAACCGGTCTGAATGGGTGGCAGGGGAATGCCCGACGCATTATTCAGGAAAATATAGGTTTAGCTCATGGTTTCTATTTCTTTGTGATTACTGTCCGGAGAAGCAACCTGTGCATTCTTTTTTCATTTTCCCGGACAAAAATGATTTCTCTTTATTTTTCGAGCCAATATCAATAAAAATTTTAGTTTTGTAGAGTGAAGTCTGTAAGGATGGATAAAATTGCCGTGTTTCCCGGATCGTTCGATCCCTTTACGATCGGGCATGAGTCGGTTTTGATTCGCGCCTTACCGATATTCGACCGAATTGTTGTGATGTTGGGGGTGAACAATCAGAAGCGCTATCTTTTCCCGATTGAAATCCGGAAACGGATGATTGCAGATTTATTTGCCGAAGAGCCCCGGGTTGAAGTGGCAATCTATGATGGATTGACG
>DAIMEA010000622.1:0-1941 GCA_036725585.1 Prolixibacteraceae bacterium
GGATAAATGGAGGGGGAATCAGTGGAATCGGGGCCCTGGTGTTTTTTGCAACAGGTTTCCCGGCCGGAATTACCTATTTTGCCATTAATGCCGTTTTGGTCGTCGTTGCCATCAAGAAACTTGGTGCCCATTTTGGGGCAAAGACCCTGGTGAACATGTTGATTATATCTGTTTTGCTTACCGTTTTACAGAAGATATTTACCAAGCCTATCATCGACGATCCCTTTCTTTCGGCCGTATTGGGAGGAATTTCGGGAGGAGTCGGTTTGGGATTGGTATTCAGCCAGGGGGGCAGCACCGGGGGAACCGACATCATCGCCATGTTGGTAACCCGCTATCGCCGGATCAGTCCCGGGCGGGTGATCATGTATTGCGACGTGCTGATCATTGCTTCTTCGTGGTTTGTGTTTCATTCGGCCGAAGCACTTGTTTACGGCTACGTTTCTATGTGGGTGGTCGCCTATTCCCTCGATGCCTTTTTAAACGGGGCAACCCAGTCGGTGCAAATTTTTATATTTTCTTCTAAATGGGAAGAGATCCGCGACCGGATTTTACACGACAACAAGCGCGGGGTAACTCTTTTCAACGGGGTGGGCGGTTTCTCAAAAGAGCCGGTTACCATGATCATGACCATGGTGAAAAAGAGGGAAGCATCGTCGGTTTTTCGAAACATCATGGCGGTCGATCCGGAAGCTTTTGTGTCGATGGGGAACGTAATGGGCGTATACGGGAAAGGTTTTGACACGCTGAAAGCATGAGCGTTTTTTTAAGATTATTTATGTTTTTACGGCTTTGAAAATTGATTCGGAAAGATCAATTTTATCCGGAACTTAATCGATGAGAAACCTGTGAAAAAATTTGGCGCGGAAGTTTTGTATGCAATCCTCGCCTTTTGTCTGATTGTGGGGCTGTTCAATTTTAAATCCCGGGTAGCCGACAGAGCAAAAGTGGCCGAAGCGGACAGGTTGATTGAAGGGGAAGTTAATAAAACCTGGGGAATCTGTCTTACGGATTCTGCCCGTATCGACAGTCTGAAGATCAAGCCCCATCAGAGTTTATCCGATATTCTTGTTCCTCTGGGTATAACTCACCCGATTATCGACCAAATTGCCCGAAATGCCCGCGATGTTTTTGATGTACGAAAAATACAGTCGGGGAAAAACTATTTTCTCCTTTATCCGGCACAGGGTGCCCTCCCTTCCTATCTGGTTTATGAAGAAAACATCAAAGATTATTATGTGTTTCACTTAACCGACAGCCTTGCGGTGATCCGTGGAGAGAAAAAGGTCGATACCTTATCGTGCCGGTTTTCGGGCATCATACAAAGCTCTTTATGGAATTCCTTGTCGGATAGAGGAATCAGTCCTGTTCTGGCCGTTGATATGGCCGATATCTTTGCCTGGACCATCGATTTTTTTGGTATTCAGAAAGGCGATCGTTACAAGGTGCTGTACGACGAACTTTATGTCGAAAACAAGTTTGCCGGTTTCGGCCGTATTCACGCTGCTCTTTTTGAGAGTTCGGGGCATAGTCAGACCGCCTATTATTATATGGGTGAAGAACAGACCGGATATTTCGATGCCGAAGGGCAAAGTTTGCAGAAAGCATTTCTGAAAGCGCCCCTTAAGTTTTCGCGGATCAGTTCCCGTTATTCCCATGGCCGGATGCATCCGGTGTTAAAAATCAGGAGGCCGCATCACGGGGTCGATTATGCAGCGCCGGAAGGCACCCCGGTATACTCCATCGGGGAAGGCGTGGTGGTAAAAAAGGCCCATCAGATCGGGGGCGGTGGAAATTACCTGACGATCAAACACAATTCCGTCTACTCGTCGCAATACATGCATTTGAAAGCGTATGCCAAAGGAATGGCTCCCGGGGTACGGGTCAGCCAGGGTCAACTGATTGGTTATGTGGGCAAAACAGGCCTTACTTCCGGGCCTC
>DAIMEA010000623.1:0-1936 GCA_036725585.1 Prolixibacteraceae bacterium
TTTCCGACTGTGGCGCGATCCGCGATATTTATGCCTTTCATAAAGTAGTGAATACCTCGGAGGAGGCAGCCTCAATTGGTATTCGGCGAGGCTGCGACCTGAACTGCGGAAACGTATACCAAAGCTCCCTGATGGAAGCTGTTGCGCAGGGTTTGATCGATGAAGGCGAAATCGATCTTGCTGTTTATCGACTGATGCTCGCCCGCATGAAGCTCGGAATGTTCGATGCTCCCGAAACAGTACCCTATGCCCAAATACCCTTTGCGGTGAACGATTCGGAAGCACACAGCGAAATGGCTCTGAAAATGGCCCACGAATCGATGACTCTCCTGAAAAACGACGGGATTCTTCCTTTGAATCTCAATAAAATCAGGAATATTGCTGTGGTCGGCCCCAATGCAAACAGTGTTGATGCCCTGAAAGCAAATTACTTTGGCGATGCTTCCCACCCGGTTACCCTGCTCGAGGGAATCAAAAAAGCCGTGGGGAAAAAGGGAAAGGTGTATTACCACGAAGGTTGCCCTATTGTGGAGCACGACGATCGGTCGATGCGTCACCAGATCATCGAAACCAAATATCTTAGCACGCTGAATAAAGACGGAGAATGGGTGCCGGGATTGACGGGTTCCTATTATAAAGGGATCGGACTGGAAGGAGAACCGGTGTTAACCCGCATCGACCCGATACTCCGCATGTTCTGGCGCGAAGGATCCCCTACCGATACCGATGTGGCCCAGGGCCTCCTCACACCCGAACAACAAGTTGAAAAGGACCATTTCTCGGTCCGGTGGAGCGGCCGGCTTACACCCCCGGAAAGCGGGTGGTACGACCTGGGTGTTGTTTCCGACGACGGATGCCGGATTTTTCTCGATGGCAAAAAAATTGCCGAAGACTGGACCGAACACGAAATGCTGCCTTGCATAACCCGGGTCGAACTCGAAAAGGATCAAAACTACGACCTGGTCATAGAGTATTTTGAAACTACGGGCGATGCAGGTATATGGTTGGTTTGGAATAAAATAAGCGAAGAGGAAACCCAACCCAAAGGACCCTTTGAGCCATCGGAAGAAATGCTGGCCCAGGTACGAAAAGCCGATGTGGTTGTATTTGCCGGAGGACTCGATGCCAATTGGGAAGGCGAAGAAATGAGGGGAAGAAGAGGTGTGGTTGGTTTTAACGGCGGAGACCGAACCCTGATTGAACTTCCCGAAGCGCAGATGAAAACACTTAAAGCCCTGAAAGAAACCGGAACACCTGTGGTTTGTGTGTTGCTTGCCGGAAGTGCGGTTTCGTTCGACGGACTGGAGAAAGAGATCCCGGCAATTTTGATGGGTTGGTATCCGGGGCAACGGGGAGGCGATGCTCTGGCCGACGTGCTTTTTGGCCGTTACAATCCGGCCGGACGTTTGCCGGTAACCTTCTATTCTTCGACCCAGGAACTGCCCGACTTTCGCGATTACAACATGCGGGCCGGGAAAGGATTTACCTACCGCTACTACCAGGGGGAACCCCTTTTCCCCTTTGGTCACGGACTGTCCTATACAACCTTCTGGTATTCTAACCTTGAAGCGGACTGCGATACGTTTTGCGGCGGTACTATGACGGTCAGTCTTGATGTGGAAAATACAGGAGGAACATATGGAAAAGAAATCGTTCAGATCTATGTGAAAAATCCGGCATGCAATTATCTGCGTGCTGAAAAAGAACTGAAGGGATTTACAAAGTGTGCATTAGGTCCGGGAGAAAAAAAGACGGTCAGAATTTTTTATAATAGGTTTTGTGCTGCTGCCAGCCGGGATTCATCGTTCTTCGTCCCGGGGCATATTCCCATGAGTATTGTATTGCGTCGCTGACGAACTTTTTTGCTTCGAGGACTGCGTCCCTGACCGGATAGCCGAGAGCGATATGGGCGGCGATCGCGGATGCATAGCAGCAG
>DAIMEA010000624.1:0-1912 GCA_036725585.1 Prolixibacteraceae bacterium
AGGAAGCTGTCCAAAAATGATTCAACAGGTCATTTCGAACGGAATACACAATCTGTCAGCCCGAGAAATCAACATTATCCTAATGAACAGATTTCTCCCATCCGGTCGAAATGACACTTTTTGGACAGCCTGATTATTCATCCGATTGTTGTTAATTTAGCATCAAAAAAGAAATGGAAAACTATCGTTTGGAAATTATTGAAACGCTGGCCATTTTGCTGGTCCTGTTCCTTGTCCGCTTCATTACCCGCCGCTGGGTCAATCGTACACTCAAAAAATTGCACCTAAGTTTTCTCCGCCGGAGAATTACCATTAAAGTGATCAATTTCTTTCTGATCATCGGGGCGATTATCTCCCTGACAGCGATCTGGGGCATCGATCGCGACCGTTTATTACTTTTCATTTCATCGGTCCTCACCATCCTGGGCATTGCTTTTTTCGCGCAATGGTCCATTTTGTCGAACATTACGGCCGGACTGATTCTTTTTTTCAACCATCCCCTCCGCCTGGGCGATCACATACAGGTTCTTGAAAAAGATTTCATTATTGAAGGGAAAATCGACGATATCACGTTCTTTTTCCTACACATTAAAACGGAAAAGGGAGAAAAAATCACCATCCCCAATTCCATTGTTTTGCAAAAAAACATTTCGGTAACCCAGGAGCCGGAAAGGAAAGAAAGCACGTAATACGATTCGTATCCCGTATCACTCCACCCGGAACCAGTCGAATTCGGCCCAGCCAGTGCTTTGCTGTATGTTCGGATTGATGCAGAAGAGACCGGTTTTGGCGCCAATCCACCGTCCTTTTTCAGCCTGGAACGATAATCCGGAGTCGGTAAAATTCACGTTGTCGTCGCTGTAGGCAAAGCGACACATTCCTCCGTCGGATACAGTGAGCCGGAAATAGTATTCGCCTTCGGTAGCAATTTCCGAATGCACAAGGGTGGTCGATTCATCGCAACGGTTAAAGGTCCCTCTGCAGGTACGGATAAACAGCACATCGTTTTCCTGCACCAGTGCAATATATGCCCACGAGTTCCCCATCACGGCCAGCCCGGCCCGTTCGCCGTTGTGCTCGGGATAAAACGAAAGTTTTGTGTTAACCGTGAATTCCGGCGCAGGGAATTTTTGCAGGAGCAGGTTGGGAACATACCAAAAATTACCGTTTTGGGTAAGAGAACGGATCGCATTCATGCGCAGTGTTCCCTTTGCCGGGTTTAACGAATACCATTCGGTTTTCGGGTTGGCGTGCCACTGCCACTGTCGTCCCAGTCGCGATTCGTTGAATTCGTCGCTGGTTTGGGGCGCTTGGGGGGTCGAAGGAATGGCTGCATCCGGCTTCCGGAATCCGGCAACAGGCTCCCCGATTCCATCATCGTTGGTATCGATCCCGATCAGGGGCCAGCCATCGACCCAGGAAACGGGTTGTAGGTGGACAATGCGACCGTACATGTCCCGATCCTGAAAATGCATGAACCACCATTCGCCCGAACCGAGTTCAACCAGACCTCCCTGATGCGGACCGTTGATGGCTGTATTTCCCGTGTGCATCACAACTTTGGACTCATAGGGTCCGTAAATATTCCGGGATCGGAGAACCGTCTGCCAACCGGTGGGCACTCCTCCTGCCGGGGCCAGAATGTAATAATATCCATCTTTTTTCAGGAACTTGGGACCTTCGATCGTGGGCTGCGACTGATCGCGGTAAATGAGTACCCCGTTATCAAGGATCTGCTTCCCGTCGCTGCTCATTCGGTGAAGATAAAGGGCGTCGCCACAAAGCTTGCTGCGAACCAGATAGGCTTGCCCGTCGTCGTCCCAAAACGGACAGGGATCTTCCCAGTTATCAACATCGACCACATGCTGCAACGCCCAGTTTCCGGAAGGATGGTCGGCCGTGGCAACAAACA
>DAIMEA010000625.1:0-1861 GCA_036725585.1 Prolixibacteraceae bacterium
CGGAAACCACATAGCCGTCGAAGCCCCATTGATTGCGCAAAATATCCTCCAACAGCATCCAGCTTGCTGAAGCCGATTCACCATCAACCCGGTTATAGGCGCCCATCACGGAATAAGCCTTAGCTTCGACTACCAAATCGTGGAAAGCCGGCAGGTAGGTTTCCCACAAATCGCGGGTATTGGGCGTAACGTTAAAGGAATGCCGATCGGGCTCGGGTCCGCTGTGTACGGCATAATGCTTGGCTGTAGCCACCAGTTTGAGGTAACGGGGATCGTTTCCCTGCAGACCTTTTACAAACTGAATGCCCATCTGCCCCGTCAGGTACGGATCTTCACCATAGGTTTCGTGGCCCCTGCCCCAACGCGGATCGCGAAAAATATTGATATTGGGCGACCAGAATGTGAGCCCTTTATAGCGCCCATAGTCCTTGTTGCGAAGGGCTTCGTGGTGTTTGGCCCTTGCTTCATCGCTGATCACGGTAGCCACATCGTACATCAGGTCCGTGTTAAACGAAGCTGCCATACCTATGGCCTGGGGAAAAACGGTGGCAATACCCGCCCGTGCCACTCCGTGCAGGCATTCATTCCACCAGTCATAAGGAAGAATTCCCAAGCGGGGAATACCGGCGGAAACATTTCCGACCTGCGAAATCTTTTCTTCGAGGGTCATTTGTCCAACCAGAAGATCCGCCCGTTTTTCAAAGGAAAGCGATGGGTCGAGGTACGATCGATCAATTTCGTTTACCTGGGCCCGTAAAACGGGTAAAAGCATTATGGAAACCAGAAAAATAATCAGGTGTTTCATTGTGTCGTTGTTATTTTGTTTTAACTATTGAACCGTCAATTCTTCCTTATTATAAACCAACTTTTGAATGTTTATACCACGTTGTGATTCGGATTTTTGGATAATTATCAGTTCGTTCCCGTCGGAACTTAGGGTCCAATTTTCGGACGATTTCATTTCCCGGCGCGCTCCATCCCGGTCGAAAACAATCCGGGATTCGCTCACGATGCTGCCATCGGCAGCGAAGGATGTCCGGGAATAACGCTTTCCACCCCATGGGCCGGGTGTTTCTGTTTCCTGATCGCTAACAACCAGCGTTTCGTGGGTGAAACGGTCTTCTGCCCATTCAACGGCAAAGGTTCGCTCAATCATCAGTTCGTTTCCAATCTGAAGGATATCCAGCCCGGCCGGAACCTGGGCAAAACCGTCTGCCGACCGGCTAAACGACTCGTTAAAAATCCAAATTCCACTGAAAGGATTTTTCTCTTTATCGATTTCCGGTAACCGGCATGCCTGCCGGAAAGAGTTGATTATCGGCAACCATGCTTCGTCGCCCTGGAAAAGAACCTTGGGATCGTCGATGTATTCGCGGTATTGTTTTTGGGTTGTATTCCGGACCATACCGGCCCAAACCACCCAGTAAGCCCAATCGGGCTGTGCATCCATTACTTCGCGGGAAGGGGGATTTCCCACTTCGCCCAACACAAGCGGTTTACCCTCCGACAGCTTTTTCAATTCATCGTAATAACGTTGGGAAAAGTCGCTTCCATACACGTCGAGCGCCAGAATATCGATGGTTTCGTTTCCGGGGTAAAAAAGATCGTACTCCATTCCGGTCCGGCTGATCCGGTCGACACTCCATTCCCAGATCAGGTTGGTGAGCCGGTGGTGGTGTACATAACGATCGAAGAGCGCCTGATACAGGGCTTTGGTGGTGAATTTCCCTTCGGTTCGGCCACCCCACCAGAACCAGTTTCCGTTCATTTCATGATACGGTCGCCACAAAACGGGCACTTTTGCATCCTGAAGCTGTTTCAGGTAAAAAGCGACCGAATCGACCTGGTCCAGCCACCTCCG
>DAIMEA010000626.1:0-1861 GCA_036725585.1 Prolixibacteraceae bacterium
CCCTGTTAATAATCAACTTTTTAAACTTTAAATTGACCTTTTGAGACAGCCCCTGGAGGAGCTTGCTGGATTTTTGCAGTCGTCAAGGATTTTTAAGGCTATGGAGATGCAGCTCCTGCGGGGCTGGGACGGGTGCATAGGAGATCATCCGGATCAATGGAAAAATTATTGAGCGAATGAAACGTACAATCGATTTGCGATATGTTTTTTCTGTATTTTTATAAAACACACGTTCAAAACAGACAGGATTTACTGCATTCCTTATGATAGCGGATAAATCACACTGCAGCGATCGTGCCACGAAGTGGCTAAATTTCAATAACCGTGGGTGCAACCCACGGAAAGCGGATCCTACGGGGGATGCATCCCCGAAGGGGGTGAATCGGAAACCGAAACCGGAAACCGGATATCATAAAACAGGCTTCCTTCGTCATATTTTTTCCACAAAATGGATGAAATTCAGAAGAATTTATTTATTTTGTAGCGTTGTTGTCTCTATTGTTTTGATTAAGTATTTTTAGTAGACAATAAGGAAACTGGGGAGCAATCCCGTAGAGATACTTCGGTGGATGTGTAATAATTTGGTTTATAAACTCTTGCTTGTAATCACGGGGGTGTTACTTGTTGGGGAGGTTTTCTCACAGGCCGAACCGGATGATGATTATAACGTTGCTTTAATTATTGGCGGCAACGATTTTATTGCTTATACGGAAGATCCTCTTCCCGATGTTTGCCCTTCCATTGCCGGTACCCCTTCCATCGATACATTTCGGGTTGAACTGAATGATGCCGATCCCGGAGCCTATTATTTCGAATGGGTGGTTTACGGCGGTACCATTATCTGGGACAACGGTGTTTCCAGTCCGGCCAACGAGGCCAATGCACCCCAGGAAGTCGGCGGGGTTCCTTATTTTTATCTTTCCAACGACCATTACGATTATTACGGCCCAACCAGTTCCCATTCCGTAATCGCCGTGCAGTGGCATACATCCGATGTGGAAACGGCCTGGGTTGCTGTTCGGATGCACAGCGAATGGGGTTGTACCAATGGCGGATGGAATGTTCTGGAACAGGATGTGTACAACCAGTCTCCGGCCTTTTCCGATTTTCCCACCGATATTACCATTGCCTACTCCGACCGTTTGGGTTTTGTTTTACCGGCACCCGATGCCAGCGATGCCGATGCCTGCCCGCTCAGCCTCTCGTACTCGTTAACCGTGGAATTTGATGGTTCGGTCATCCATTCCGGTTCCGATATCCTGGAAGCAACACGAACCCTCGACTTACGGGTGGGCGACAACCTTGTTACGTGGAACATCACCGACGGGATGAAAAGCGCCCAGGAATCCTATACCATCCGGGTAGATACCCTCCCCATTATTACCCATATTGCCTGGACCAATCCCACCTGCCGGGGGAGCAACAACGGGACTCTCTATGTGTCCGACACCCTCAGTTACTTCTATGGCGAGTGGCTCGAATACGCCCTGGCCGGGCCCGTCGATACAGTTTTCCAAACCAGCCGGTTTTTTTCCGGCCTGTCGGCCGGCGATACCACCCTCTTTGCCCGTGTACAGTACATTGTTGATAAGGACAACAACGGAACACCCGAAACCACCAACCAGCTTTCCGAACCCTATACGCTTACCCTGCACAATCCGGCGTCCCAGCCGGTCGACGATATTCCGGTACAGGGCGACCTGAGTGTTACCATAACTCCAGCCACCTGTGCCTCCGACAGCGACGGGTATGTATTTGTCGACCCGGCCTCCATGATCCCGCAAAATGCCTCGCTGACCTTCAACGGGACGACCGACCACCTGAAGCTAAACCGCACAATGAGCAATACTTCTGCTTTCAC
>DAIMEA010000627.1:0-1848 GCA_036725585.1 Prolixibacteraceae bacterium
CATAGTCTTCTATTTTTGGGTGAGTTGAATGGACCCGACCGGGGCTACCCAGCAAAATCCCTGTACAAACAAACTTTCGCCCAAACCCACAATTTCGCGGGTGTCGGGAGCCAGATGGAGGATATCGGTCAATTCCGAATCATTCATCAGATAATCGATGGTTTCCTCCAGGTCGATGGCTGTTTTTTTCAAGGGAATATACGGAAAAACAGCGGTGTGGATATGACCGTTCACCGATCCGTCGGCGGTGATCTTTTTAACAAAAGCGGCATCTTTTTCCCCGGGGCGAAGGGTAAAATACCCGGCCGACAGGGTTAACATCCGGTTGTGGGCGGGCTCAACCGTAAAATTAACCGCGTCCTTAATTTCGGGATAGGAAAAGATCTTCTTCCCCCCTACCGGCGACCGGTTCAGCGATGTACCCACCAGCCCTCCGCTTTCGGCAAGCATAACCAGGGCAAATTGTTCGAAACCGGTGAGCCGGCTTATGGAAAGAACGAGATCGCCCAGGGTTCTTGTTGCCCGGGGCTTTTCCGCTTCGAAACGCAACAGATGGGAAAAATTACCCTCAAAATGAATCCCGTACAGTTCGATCAGCGAAGCAACCAGTTGGCCGCTGCTGACCATATAGTCGGGCTTTTTAGTTCCGTCGGCCGGGAGATAGGCCACATTCTTACCGAGCATCAGGTATTCGCCAAAACGTTCCCTGCACTCGGAAAAGCCTTCACCGATGGCGCCAAGACCAAACGCAAAATGATTTTTGCCCGAAGAAAGGATGCGGGAATGCTCGGCGGTGTACGACGATTCTCTGACAAGGGTTGGTTCGCCATAAAAGGAAACCCGGGTTTCGGCTGTTTCGGATAAAAGGGTCGATGTGAAACCAAAACCGGAACGGGCAGCGGCATGAACCGGTTTTTCTTCCTGCACCCCGCTTTTTGGATCCGGTTGGGGCCGCTGCGTTAACATGCCAAGCATGCCCACCATGTTCAAAACCTGACGCACGTTGTCGGATACCGACGAAAGGTAAAACTGTCCGTTCACTGCTTTGAGGTTTTTGTACTGGGTCACCAGCGCCCTGATCCCGGCCGAGCTGATGTACTCAATGGCCGACATGTCGAGGGCGATGGTGTAATACCCTTCCCGCACCATCTTTCCGATGGCATCGTTCAGGTGCACCGTCTGGTTGGCATCGAGTCGTCCTTTGCAGCGGAACACCAGTTCGGTTCCCTCGAGTTGGTGGCTAATTTCCAAATTCGTCATGCTGATTCAATTTTTATCGTATTCTTCATTACTTCTCTCCAATTTACTGAATAATTACACCCACCGAATCAAGTAAGGATTGAGGCGTTTCGAGGCCATAAGCCCGTGCTGCTTCGGGATTGATCACTGTTTGGATCTGCCGGATCCGGCGAAAGGGGATATCGGCCGGCGGGGTACCTCCCAGCACATCGAGGGCCATATCGGCAATTTCGATCCCCTGCTGAAAAAAATCGCCGGCAATGGCAGCAACAGCGCCCATCTGAACCTGACTGGTTATGAAGCAGAAAAGAGGCACCTGGTGTTTGCGGGTGGTTTTCACCATGCCCATGAAGCCGGGGATGGTCATGTTGTCGGGAAGCTGACAAATAGCATCCACTTTTTTCATACAAAGCGCTGTTGTCGCATCTATTACTTCGCCCACAGCGTTCACGGGCAGGCTGATCAATTCGAGCCCTTCGTCCCTGCAGGATGCCTCAAGATCCCGAAGGCCGCTTAACGAAGCCATTTCGCCGGGGCAAAACAGCACGCCCACGGTTTGGATCGTGGGAAGGTATTGTTTCACCAGGTCAATTCCCTTTTGGGTAAAAC
>DAIMEA010000628.1:0-1837 GCA_036725585.1 Prolixibacteraceae bacterium
GATGATGTGGTTGCCCGGCAATACATCGAATTGTATCAAAAGCTGTTGCATGATCAATCTTCCTAAAATATCGATCATTACGGTTGTGTATAACGATGTTGCGCACATTGAGCAAACCATCCGCTCGGTTATCGGGCAGGATTATCCGGCCATCGAGTACATTATCATCGACGGGGACTCCACCGACGGAACCCGGGAAGTGATTAAGAAATTTGAAAAGCAGATCCATTACTGGCTGTCGGAACCCGACAAGGGGCTCTACGACGCCATGAACAAGGGCCTGAGAAAAGCAGGCGGAGATTACGTGTGCTTTCTCAACTCGGGCGATCGCTTGTATCAATCCAATGTTCTGCGGCAGGTTTTTGGAGCGATGGAACCTCCCTACCCCGATGTAGTCTACGGAGAAACCATGATCACGGGCAACGATGGCTGCGAAATAGGCCTGCGCCGCCTCAGGGCTCCCGATTCCCTTACCTGGAAAAGCCTTCGCGACGGGATGCTTGTTTGCCATCAGTCGTTCTTCGCTTCCCGGAACCTGGCACCCGAATACGACGAACGCTTCCGCTTTGCCGCCGATTACGACTGGATGCTAAAAATCCTTCGGAAAGCCCATACGATCCATAATGCCCGCTGCATCCTTTCATCTTTTCTCGACGGGGGCGTATCCAAAAAGAACATCCGCAAAGGTTTGACCGAACGTTTTTTCATCATGGTAAAGAATTTTGGCTTCTTTCCAACATTTTTTCGGCATTTTTTAATTGCTGTTCGTTTTTTTTCTTTTCTAATAAAGAATCAGCGTTTTTGAAAATGACAACGAAACGACAATGACACCTATCTGGTTATTTTGTTTTAACTTTGAACAGTTTGATGATTAATAAAGTAAAATATTGGATCGAAATATCGGATTATGACTTTGACACTGCAGTGGCAATGCTTCAAAGCGAAAGATATTTATATGTTGGTTTTATGTGTCATCAATCTGTTGAAAAAGCACTGAAAGCATACTATGTAAAACTTAGGGGAGATACTCCACCATTTTCGCACAGCTTATCCTACATTGCAAAAAAGGGAGGATTTTACGATCATTTCTCAGAAATTCAAAAATCTTTTATCGATCAGATAGAGCCTTTAAATATTGAAACACGTTATCCTTCTTACAAAGAGAGATTGCTGTTTAGCCTTACAGAAATTAAGTGTAAAGAGATAATACAGGATACAAATTTACTATTACAATGGATAAAAGAGAAGCTATAGAAAAAGTTAAAATGTACAAACGCCTTTTAACCAATCATATAAACTTTGAAAAAATCTATATATATGGCTCTTATGCAAAAAACACATTCGGGGACGAGAGCGATATTGATGTTGCTATTGTTGTCGATCAAATGGATAATGACTATTTTTCTGTTAACCCATTATTATGGAAGTTAAGACGGGAAATTGATGATCGCATAGAGCCCATACTTATCGATAGGAAGCATGATGACTCAGGTTTTCTTGAAGAAATTCAAAAAAACGGAATTGAAATAAGATAATCGTATTTCAACAATTTCCCAATGATGCAATACTGCGACTTACACCGGCAATACGAAACCTATAAGGCGGAAATCGACCAGGCAATCCGGTCGGTTTTGGCTTCAGCGGCCTTCATCAATGGGAAAGAAATTGCTTTGCTCGAAGAAGAACTGGCGGCCTTTGTTGGCGTTCCCTTTGCCCTTTGCTGCAGTTCGGGTACTGATGCCCTGTTGCTGGCACTCATGGCTTTCGACCTGCAACCCGGCGACGAAGTGCTCTGTCCCGCCTTCAGCTTTTTTGCTTCAGCCTCGATGGTCAGCCT
>DAIMEA010000629.1:0-1828 GCA_036725585.1 Prolixibacteraceae bacterium
ATGTAAAACAAAAGGCTACCTGTTCGGTAACCTTTTCTGTGAACTTGGAGGGACTCGAACCCCCAACCTTCTGATCCGTAGTCAGATGCTCTATCCAATTAAGCTACAAGTCCATGAACTTTATTTGCTTTTTTTTTGATGAAAAAGCGGTGCAAATATAGTGAATCGGTTGTTAGTTCCAAACAAAAACAGAAATAAAAGGAAACTGCTGCCTTTCCCTGAACCGGAATGCCCGGCCGAAAGAGAACACGAAACAGGTGCATTGTTCAGGGGCCTGATGGGGAAAATCACAAAAACGGCTGGCTCAATTCTTTTGCTCGTGGCGGGCGATCAATTCGCTGATCTCCTTTTTTGTGAACTTTTTCATGTTGGTAATCAGCACATCTTCGCTTAAAAAGTTGCCATACTGGTTGCATTCGGTCAGGATGTTGCCGACAATATCGGGTATGGGCGCCTGAAGGGGCAACAAAACCATCGCAGTGGCAAAGCGATCGCTGAATTGCACTTTTTCTACTTCCCCCCTGTGCCCCGAAAGAAAATAGGTAAGTTCATTTTTCAGGCTTTTTTTCTGCAGGGGCATTAGGCTGATCCCTTCTTCAATCTGGGTGTACGGAAAGATCAACAGGTAACGGAGCTTGTCGTCTTTTCCACCCAGGCCTGTTGAAATAAAAACCTGCTGCTCGTCTAAAAGAGAGCTGTGCATCAGCATTTTGCTTTGCTGAAGTGCCAAAATGGCCCACGACCGGAGCTTCGGGTGGGGTTGCTGGTTATACGCTTCGATGGCCCGAAAGGCTTCCACCGAATCGATCGCTGCCAGTTTTTGCAGAATGATTTTCACTTCGTGGAGCGATGATCCGGGATTGTTGAGCTGTTGAATCAACCTTCCAGGCTGATCCTGCTCCGGATCGATCGTAATGCTTTGTCCCAATTCAAAATAGGCCTTCTGGACATCAACATCGATGGTCTCTTCCAGAATTTGGTAATGATCGGGTAATTTGCTCAGAATCTCCTGCAGGTTTTCAAATATTTCTTCGTTATCTCGTTCCATCTTCTGGTTTTTCATACCCTGATCAAAAATTTTGCCATTTTATTATTTGTCATACGCTGCGTTTTTCAACACGCCAATAATTCGCGGATGCATTTCGTGGGATCATCCGATTGAAAAATGAAACTGCCCGAGACGAGCACATTGGCTCCGGCCCGGAACAATTTACCGGCTGTTTCAAAATTGACTCCTCCATCGACTTCAATCAGTGTGTTTAAACCCTTCTCATCGATCATCTTGCGCAATTTCTCAATTTTGGCATAACTGGTTTCGATGAAATTCTGTCCGCCAAAACCGGGATTTACCGACATGATCAACACCATATCAATCAAAGGAAGGATCTCGTCGAGGGTTGAAACCGGCGTATGGGGGTTGAGGCAAACGCTGGCCATGATGCCCTGTTCTTTAATGTGTTGAATAGTCCGGTTTAAATGGGGGCAGGTTTCCATATGCACGGTAATGTTAGCGGCCCCGGCTTCACAAAAGGGAACGATAAAGGGATTCGGATCCTTGATCATCAGGTGTACGTCGAGCGGTTTTTCGGCAACGGAATGGATTTGGTTTAAAATGGAAATTCCAAACGAAATATTGGGGACAAACACCCCGTCCATCACGTCGTAATGGATGAATCGTGCCTCGCTGCGGTTGATGCGCTCAATATCTTTTCCCAGGTTCAAAAAATCGGCCGACAGGACCGAAGGGGCTATGTACCGTTTTGTATTCATCGATCGTTTCGTTATGATGCTATCGTGCGCTCAAAAGTACGTTTTTTGGCTCAATTTC
>DAIMEA010000630.1:0-1804 GCA_036725585.1 Prolixibacteraceae bacterium
AGACTGTATCCCAGGTTCTTAAGGGCTCCCTGGTTTGCATATTCAAATTTTAGGTCATCGGCATGGAAAAGATAGATTTCGTTGATGCTGGCATTAAGGATGTTTAATAAGTGAAGCTGTTCGTTTTGCGCAATTTTTTGTTCGGTTATATCGCTGATGATTCCATGCCAAAGGATGCTGCCATCATCCATCCGCTGGGGTTTTGCTTCACATTTTCGCCAGCGGAGACCCTGGCTGGGAAGGATGACCCGGAATTCGCTCTGATAAAAAGAAAGGTTCCGGGCCGATTCGTTAATGGTATCGACAATATAATCGTAATCGTCGGGGTGGAGGCGGGTAAATACAGGCGAAGCATCTTCCCGCACCTCTTCGGGATACACTTCGTAAATGTCCCACATACCCGGACTGGAATAGGGGAAGGCAGAACGACCGTCGGGGAATAGCTGGTATTGATAAACAACACCCGGAACCCGGGCTGTGAGGTTTTCGAATAGGTCGAGGTTTTCCTGCAAGCGTTTCCGGGACAAATGTTTCTCCGTGGCATCGAGGATGATGGAGTGGAGGTACTCCTGCCGGTCGATTTCTACTTTGCTGCTGAATACTTCCACATCCCGGAAGGATCCATCAGCCAACCGGTGACGAAATTCGAAATAATTTCGCTGATTTTTCCGGGCTTTTTCGATCTCCCTTTGTATTTGATCAGCAGGAAGTGTGTTTATTTGGTGGAGCGTCATCGACGTAAGTTCCTTTTTACTCCACCCATAAAAACGTTCCGCTGAATGGTTTGCATCAAGGATTTTTTGGCTTGCCGGATCGACCAAAAGCATAACTGCCTGGCTTTTTTCAAAAAATGCCCGAAATCGTTCTTCGCTTTTTGCGAATTCTTTTTGTGAGTTATGCTGTAAGGATCTGGTTCCCCTTTTTTCTTCCGAATCGTCCATAACGAAAAATGAACCTTCAATTAGTTTTTTCCAACAAGATAAAAAAGAAATAAGCGGTATATTTTAAAGAGACACAACGCTCCAATGAACGGGAAGGGTTTCGGAAATCAATCGGCAGATCCGGGGAAAAACAGGTAAAATGAGGGCTATCGTTTCAGTGTTACCCTAAATGTACTGCCCTTTCCCGGTTGGCTCTCTACCCCTATGTTTCCGCCCAAAAGACTGGCCAGCTCTTTAACGATGCTCAATCCAAGCCCCGTTCCGCTAATTCTCCCAGTATTGACGTTGCTTCCCCGGTAAAACCGGTCGAATATTTTTTCTTTTTCCTGTTCGGGTATGCCCATGCCGGTGTCTTCGACGGAAAAAATCCCATGGGTAATCCCATCAACATAGCCCAGGGTAATGAATCCCTTGCATGTGTATTTGAAGGCATTGGATATCAAATTAGTGAAAATCTGACGAAGCTTCTCATAGTCGCTGATCACTTCTTGATTTGGATCGCAAAGCGGATCGATCATAAGCTCGATCCCATTATTTTGGTATTCGGGCAGGCGAAACGATTGAACCAGGTCGGTAAAGAGTTCTCCCACGGTGAATCGGGAAGGGGTAAAGGGAATCATTTTTGTTTGTAGTCTGGAGTACAGGACTATATCGTCGATGATGTGGACCAGCTGCTCCGAATTCCGTACAATAATGTTGGCGTATTGCTGGATCAGTACGCTGCTTTCTTCTTCAGGCAAGAGGCTGGCAAAACCCATTATTGAGTTCATGGGTGTTCGTATTTCGTGGCTCAGGTTGGCCAGAAACGAAGATTTCAGCCGGTCGCTTTCTTCGGCTTTCTCTTTGGCCCGGATAAGTTCGTT
>DAIMEA010000631.1:0-1793 GCA_036725585.1 Prolixibacteraceae bacterium
TCGTTCAAAACTCTATAAGCGCCGAATCAAGTCGGATTGAACTGATCGTGAACGAAGACCCACGAAGGGATCTTCTTACCATTACCATTACCGACAACGGAAAAGGAATGGACGAGGAAACGCGCAAACAAGCTGCTGATCCGTTTTATACATCCCGCACCACCCGTAAAGTCGGCATGGGGATATCGCTTTTCCGGCAAAGCGCCGAACAATCCGGGGGGGAATTGACGCTCCGTTCAAAACCGGGAGAGGGTACCATGCTGGAGGCCTCCTTCGGTTTTTCAAACATCGATCGTCCTGTTATGGGCGATATAGCGGGTACCCTGACTTTGCTCATTGGGGCGAATCCGACAATACGCTTTATTTACATCCACAAAACACCTTTAAGCGAGTTTGAATTCGATACCGACGAAGTGAAGCAGGAACTTGATGGTGTTCCTATTCAGCACCCCGGTATCCTTAAGGCCTTGAAAGAATTGATCGAAGAAAACCTGGAAATGATCGAAGCAAATACAGGATGATTTACGGTTTGAACGGATCGATTGAAGAATGACTATAATATAGTGACCGCAAGAAACAGGAAATTTAAAATCAAAGCAATGAAAATAAAAACACTGGCCGATTTGAAAAAAATTAAGGCCGACGTTCAGGAAAAAATCAAATTGAGGGAACAGGGCGAACATGCCGATCAAATGGTGCAGATCAAAGTTGCCATGGCTACCTGTGGCATTGCTTCCGGCGCAAAAGAAGTGATGCGTTTTATTGTCGATGAACTTGAATACAGGGACATCGATGCCGTTGTGACCCAAACCGGCTGCATGGGGTATTGTTATGCCGAGCCGACCATTGAAGTGACCCTTCCGGGGAAAGAACCCGTTGTGTACGGATATGTCGATAAGGAAAAAGCCCGTGAGATTATTGAAAAGCACATTATCGGGGGAACCTGGGTCGATGGAATTATCCCGATAACCTATAAAACCATCGACGAATCCTAAAACTTTAATCCCAAATAGTATGGCAGAAAATAAAATAACGATCCTGGTTTGTGGCGGAACCGGATGCAGGGCATCCCAGTCCGATCAAATTGTGAAAGATTTCAAGGCAGAACTGGAATACCGGGGTCTGGAGGACGAAGTAAATGTAGTGGCCACCGGCTGCTTTGGTTTTTGTGAAAAGGGGCCGATTGTGAAAATTGTCCCCGACAACACCTTCTATGTGCAAGTTGCTCCAATCGACGTAAAAGACATTGTTGAAGAGCACATTGTGAAAGGTCGCCCCCTGGGAAGACTCTTGTACCACGATCCGGCCAAACGGAAACAGGTAACCGATACCGCCCATATCGATTTTTACAAGAAACAAATACGGATCGCCTTGCGTAATTGTGGATTCATCAATCCGGAAAGTATCGATGAATACATTGGTCGCGATGGTTATGCCGCACTGGGACGTGTTTTGTCGGAAATGACACCCCAGGAAGCAATCCGGATTGTGAAAGATTCCGGTTTACGCGGAAGGGGAGGGGGCGGCTTTCCAACGGGCTTGAAATGGGAAATAACCGCCCGTGAAAACAGCGATCAGAAATATGTGGTATGCAATGCCGACGAAGGTGATCCCGGGGCTTTTATGGACCGTTCCATTCTCGAGGGCGATCCCCACTCGGTGATCGAGGCCATGGCGATTTGTGGTTATTGCATCGGCGCCACAAAGGGGCTTGTATACATCCGGGCCGAATATCCCCTGGCCATCAACCGGCTGAAAATTGCGCTCGACCAGGCAAAAGAATACGGCTTGCT
>DAIMEA010000632.1:0-1787 GCA_036725585.1 Prolixibacteraceae bacterium
ATCGGATAAACAGATGCGAGGTATTTTAGGTCGCCGCTATAGAGATACTTTTCCTACAAGTGCTGGGTGAGCCAGGCTCCTCCCATGGGCCACATTCCCCAGAAAGCGCCATCGACCACGCCAGAAATGCGCCAGATATCGGTGTTGTGATGCACCACCCATCCATCGCAACCGTACATGTCGCGCGCTGTTTTCTGCCCGGTTTGGGAAAGCTCGTTTACCATCCGGATCAGGGGTTCATGCAATTCCGTCAGGTTGCATTTCTCGGCTGGCCAGTAATTCATTTCTGTATTGATGTTGATGGTGTATTTACTGTCCCAGGCCGGTCGCGTACTTTCGTTCCAGATGCCTTGCAGGTTCGCCGGTTGCCCACCGGGTTGTGAACTTGAAATCAGTAAATATCGACCAAACTGAAAATACAGGGTGATCAGTTCCGGATCATACGTTTGCGAAAAATTTTTAATCCGTACATCAGTAGGCTGGTTTGCGGCTTCCGAAGTTCCCAAATCGAAGCGCACCCGGTTGAAATATCGCTGCCAGGCACGAACATGATGATCAAAAAGAGCATCCCAGCTTTTGTTCTGGGCGGTCTCCAGATATTGTGCGCATTTTTCTGTCTCGTTGGCTGTCAAGGTCTGGTAATCGACAAAGTTGGTAGCCAGAGAAATGAATAGGGTTGCTTCGTCGGCTCCGTCAACCCGTATCTTGTCGCTTTCGACCGAAGAGGATCCCCCATTGTACAAAATCCGGGTTTGGGCGTTCAGGCGTACCTGCCCGCTTACCCCCTCGTGTGAACCGGAAAGAGCGTTCATTTCGAGGGTTTGGGCATTGTTTGCCTGTACCGAGGTTTGCAGCGGACTGCTTATGCCCGCAATGAAAGTGATTTTCCCGGGTTGATCGGCCGATAAACGCACCACGATTACCTGATCGGTCATCGAGGCAAATACTTCACGCCGGTAATGTACACCGCCAACGGTGTAGCTCGTTTGAAAAATCGCACGCGATAAATCCAGTTCCCGGGAGTACGCCGTGTAATCTTCATGGCCGGGAAACATAAGATCCAGTGTCCCGGCAACCTGATACATCGATCCGTTCAACGGAGTCATCATGTTTTCGTTGATCTTCGTTTCTGCTTCACGGTATTTTCCTTCGAAAATTAACCGACGTATTTCAGGCAGGGCTTGTACGGCATTCGGGTTGTCGTTGCGCGAAGGACCGCCCGACCAGAAAGTCTCTTCGTTTAACTGAATTTTTTCCTGCACAGGATCTCCATATACCATGGCCCCCAGGCGGCCATTTCCAATCGGAAGCGCTTCGTTCCAGACAGTGGCCGGTTTGTCGTACCAAATTTTTAAAGGATCCCCTCCCTGAGCAAAAAGAGGGAAAAGCAGGGATGATACGAGAAGAACTGTGATCAGAATTTTTTTCATTTCACTCTCAATTTTATTTATCGTCTATCTTTTGATTCTGTATGCATTTGCATCCCCATTTATTCCATTCGAAGCTTCGATTCCACCAAGAGTTTTTGCCCCGTAAGCTGGATAAAATAAAGACCTTTTTCAAGGGAAAGATCCAGACGATCGTCACAAGCTTCGGAAGGATATTCCTTCCGGAAAAGCAAGCGTCCCTGTAGGTCATAGATAGCCAGCCGATGAAAAGGTTTAATGCTTTCGACCTGAATATGGGATCGAGCGGGATTGGGAAAGATACGCACACCCGGTATGGCTAAATCGTCGATACGGCCCGGGCTGGTTTGGCAATTATCCGCATCGTCGCCCATTCCCGAG
>DAIMEA010000633.1:0-1773 GCA_036725585.1 Prolixibacteraceae bacterium
TATCGAGGGGCTGATAGTGAATATGCTGTATCTGGCCGTTTAAACGGTTCACCCGGTTTATTCCCCCGCCGGCCGTGCCGATCCACAATGTGTTTCCTTCGCTGTAAATCGAATTGATGGTATTCTCATTTAAGCTGTTTGGGTTATTGGGATCGTTGGCCAGGAATCCAAACTGGTTCTGGAAAACATTGTATTTATTGATGCCTCCTTTGTCGGTTCCAATCCATACATTTCCACTGAGATCACAGAAAATGGTATTGACGAATTTGTTATTGAGTCGGAAATGATCCGGTCCTTCCAGCGGAAACCCGGAAAAACGACCGGTTTGTGGATCGAACAACTGCAAACCGCCCAGGCTGCCAACTGCAATTCCTCCCCGAGCATCTTCCCGGATGCTGTTTACAGTATTGTGGGCCAGGGTTTTTGAGTCGATGGGGCTGTGGACGTACCATTGAAAAACATTCCTGTTTTTGCGAAGAACTGCCATACCGTTTCCCGTAGCCAGGTAAAAATCGCCCGATGAACTTTCAAAGATATTTAATATGGGAACATTTTGTGGATAAGCAATCTGATTTAACCGGCTGGTAAATTGTCGGTTAATAGGATTGAAAACATACAATCCGTTGGTCGATCCGGCAAAAAGAACATTCTGGGGTGTCAGGTATACAGTTTGGATTGAATTCGATGGCAGATTCAGATTTTCGGTCGAAAAATGTTCCGAAATGGAATAACGACCTTCGGTGCCGGCTTTCAACAGGAAAATGCCCCGGTCGGCAGTCGCCACCCATAATTGGCTGCCGCTGCTTACAATTGAAGTAACACGGATGATTTCGCTGCACCCGGTCTCAAAAACCGAATAATTGACCATTTTCCCGGTTAAATTGTCGTAATATGCCAATCCTTTATTCGTGCCAATCCACAATCGGTGGTCATTTCCGGGGACCAGCGAACGGATCATGTTATCGGGGAGACTTTGATGCAGGCGGTTTGGATCCGATTGAAATGTTTCAAAAACAAAACCATCGTACCGGCATAATCCACTGTTGGTGCCAAACCACATAAACCCATAGGGATCACGGGCTATGGATACAATTGTGTTCTGGGGAAGTCCGTCTTCAATGAGCAGATAGTGAAAACGATAATGTGTATCGGGTGTTTGTGCTTTTGCCCCGAAAAAGTACAGAATAAGGATCAATACCATGAAGGGTTTATATCCGCTGTTCCTTTCGGGCTTCTGTTCATTTATTCCCATGATGTGTTTCTTTTCGCTAATCGAAAATAATAAAAATGCAGGCATCCTGCCGGATATCGATCCGCATAATTCACAAATCCACCTGATAAAAATGATTGTCCACTTATGCAAGGCTCCAAGGATTTAGTTTTGAACTAAAATCAGTGCTCGTTCTACACAGGCAATAAAAAAGGAAGTTTTTATGAAAAAAGGAATTTTTATATGGGTCATCCTGACCGGGATTGCTTTACAAAGTGTATTTGCCCAGAATGCCCGGATTAAAATCGATTTGGACCGGACTGTTGGAGAAGTGAATCCGATGCTCTACGGTAATTTTGTCGAACACCTGGGGCGTTGTGTATATGGGGGTATATTTGAAGAGAACGCTCCACTTTCCGACGAAAGAGGCTTTCGGAAGGATGTTCTTGAAGCAATAAAAGGTTTGAATGTCACCATAACCCGTTATCCGGGTGGAAATTTCGTGTCGAATTACCATTGGCTCGAAATTTCCACCCGGATAACGGGTTATGGTGACATTCAAA
>DAIMEA010000634.1:0-1772 GCA_036725585.1 Prolixibacteraceae bacterium
TACCCGACATCGTCCAGGTAGGCAATGAAATAACCCCGGGTATGATCTGGCCCGACGGAAAAATATACCACGATGGAAAAGAAAACTGGGAAGGATTTTGTACCCTGCTAAAAGCCGGGATCAAGGGAGTGAAAGAGGGATATGGCAATAGAGAAGCCTGCATCATGATCCATATCGACAAGGGAGGCGACCAGGAAGCCACCGAATATTTCTTCCGCAAGATAAAAGAACAGGGTGTGGCGTACGACCTCGTCGGACAAAGCTATTATCCCTGGTGGCACGGTACCTTTGAAGACCTCGAACAAAACCTCGCATGGATGTCGAGCCATTTCACACAAGACATAATTATTGTAGAAACAGCCTATTATTCAAATGGTTATTACCCGGAACCCGATGAATGGGTCTTCGATATTCAACCCTTTCCACCAACCGAAGAGGGTCAGTACGATTTTTTAATTACCCTCGACAGTTTAGCCCGAAAATTCCCGAAAGTGAAAGGCATTTTTTACTGGGAACCCGAAAATATTGACGCCCCCGGTTCGGGAATCCATTACCTGGGCCGCAGCCTGTTCGATCCGCAAGGGAATGCCCTGAAAGGAATCGGGGCTTTTAAAAAATGAGAAACAATTTATTAGATAAAAGACATTAGAGATACGACAAATGAAACACTGTATTCTATATTTTGTGGTTGTTATACTGCTCACAGGATGTGCCGCATCCTCTTCAACAAAGGAATTTTTCAATTCGGGATGGGAATTTGCCCTGTCCGACGTCCCGTTTGAGGGTACCGATACTCTGAACAACTGGGAGCCGGTTATGCTCCCCCATACTCCGGTGATTTCCCCTAAAGTAATGCAGGGGCAATGGCAGGGTATCTGCTGGTACAGGAAAAGTTTTCATTTGCCTGCTTCGGCCAAAAACCAACGCCTGATTCTGCGTTTTGAAGGCGCCATGAATGCATCCGATTTCTGGGTAAACGGGCAAAAAGTGAAAAGTCATCTGGGGGGATACCTCCCGGTTGTTTTCGATTTTACCGAGGTGGCAAAAATCGATGGGGAAAACACCCTGCTGGTTCGGCTCGACAACAACGACAATCCGATTACGGGACCGAAACCCATGTCCATACTCGACTTTAACATGCATGGCGGACTGTATCGCGATGCCTTCCTTATCCGGGAAAATGCCCTGCACATTACCGATCCCATACTGGCCAACAACGTTGCCGGAGGAGGCGTCTTTGTTACCTACCCCTTGGTTGAAAAAGAGAAAGCAACAATCAAAATTCAAACCCATGTCAACAATCAGGGGAAAAAATCCCAATCGTTTATTCTGATTCACGAATTATGGGATCACGACAAGCTGGTCATCTCCCATCCAAGCGAGAAAATACGGCTGAATTCCTTTGGTTTGGAAACGCATACCGCCACTTTCGATCTGGACAATCCAAAACTCTGGTCGCCCCAATCGCCCTCACTGTACACCCTGAAAACAAAAGTTGTATCGAACGGCCGTGTTACCGACTCCGAAGAAACCCGCATGGGAATCCGAAGAATTGAAATCCAACAGGGCTCGTTCCGGATCAACGGCGAAGAGATGTTCCTCCGGGGTGTAAACCGGCATCAGGAATATCCCTACATCGGCTATGCCCTGGGCAACGAAGCGCAATACCGTGATGCATATAAGATCAAATCGGCCGGATTCGATTATATCCGTCTCTCGCATTATCCCCAGTCACCGGCTTTCATGGATGCCTGCGACGAACTGGGACTTTT
>DAIMEA010000635.1:0-1761 GCA_036725585.1 Prolixibacteraceae bacterium
CCCCCACTATATCCAGCTGCAGCGCATACGGCCCGGGATCACCTCCTGGGGACAGGTAAAATACGGCTATGCCTCCAACATCGATCAAATGGTAGAACGAATTCCGTACGACATCATTTATCTCAAAAACATATCGCTCTATCTCGATTTTAAAATTCTGATTTATACGCTCCTTAATTGCTTTCAGGGAAAAGGGAAATAGGTTCATTCAAGCGGGAAAACTTCACAGGTTTTATAAATGGGGCCGGTTGGCGTGAGAACACTTTCAAATAAAACGAATTCGGTACATTCCATGTCCTGAAAAAAGGCATTTCTGAAATCGAATACCATCGAGACGAATTTTTCGATTGGGTTTATTTTTTTGATCCGGCCTAAGGTGATGTGTGGGGAAAAGCTTCGCTTTTCAGGCGCCTGGACAAAATCCTTCAACGAGGTACGAATTTGAAACGCTAAATGTTGAAGCTCATCGCCAGCTGTAACCCGGGCATAAATCACTTCCGGTTTTTGTTTTTTCCCAAACGTGTCCAGTCCTTCGATGGTGAAGGCAAACGAATTTTTTTTCTCCGTTTCCCGGAGAATGGATTGAATCAGCAGAACATCCTGTTCGGCTACGGAGCCGATAAAGAGCAAGGTCAGGTGTATATTATCGGGAGAAACCCAGTTAATTTCTTCTTTTTTAAATGTATCTCTCATTAAAGCCATTGTTTTTTTTAGTTTTTCGGAGGGAAAAACTTTTATGGCAACAAACAAACGCTTCATCGCTTTCCTCTGTTTTCATCTTTGATCATCAGGACAATCTGTTCAATCATGAAATGTTTATACACGGGATCGTATTCTTCTTTAAGATCGTTTCCAAAGATTTTGGCAAATCCCTGCCAGAACAATGCCGGTAACGATCCTTTTAATTCCCGGATCAGTTCAAAAGAAGTTTCCCCGGTTTCCCGGTCGATCAACAGCATCAGGTAACGGCCTTCCGATATGGTAAACTTTTTGAAATCCTTTTCGTGCCGGGCGAACAGTTCTTTTTCAACGTTCCGGATGTACTTTCTTCTTTGTTTTTCATCGTTGATATCCTGAAATTTCACATTGTAAATTTTCAGTTCTTCGGCTGCCTCAACGGCAAAGGGGTACACTTTCCGGATTTTGGCAACCAAACGCGAATATTGGCGAAAGTTGATTTTGTACATCGGCCTCGGGTGAACAATTATTTCTTCCAATTCCCGGTAAATAAGGGTGTCGCTGTCGGATTGGGTTAGTTTCCAATAAAGCAGGGAGTCATTCGGCGATTGCGAAAAAGCAAGGGCCGAAAGGCTTAATAAAGCGGTCAATGTCCAATATCTAAAGGTCTTCATGTTTCTCCTATTTAAGTCGGAGTGGATTCAAAAATACAAGAAATCCACGTTCTGATCAACGTGAGAACATTCTGTTTTCATATCCCCACCAATCAAAAAGAATGCCTATTTTTACAAAAGTTCAAAGGGCACCGTTATGTACAACGTTCATGTTTCATCAGAAATTGGTCATCTGGAAGCTGTGATTGTTCACACACCAGGACCGGAAGTGGAAAAAATGACCCCGGAAAATGCCGAGAGGGCGCTATACAGCGACATACTGAATTTATCGGTTGCCACCGAGGAGTACCGGCATTTTAAAACCGTGCTGGGACGGAAATGCAACACTTTTGAAGTGAAGGATCTGCTCTGCGAAATACTGGCCGATTCTACAGTGAAACATCAACTTGTTTCCAACTTGTGCCGGGAG
>DAIMEA010000636.1:0-1755 GCA_036725585.1 Prolixibacteraceae bacterium
ATATATCAAAGGCACTACAACAGGAACGGTTACCAACGACCGAGGTTATTATTTTCTGGAAGCCCCGGCTGGTAAGCAAACCATCGTCTTCAGCTTTATCGGGTACAAAACCCTCGGGAAAGAGGTAACCATAAATGATGACAAAACCCTGAATATCCGGCTTGAACCTATGGATGAACTACTGGGCGAGGTACAGATCACCGCCCAGCGCCGTTTTTTCGGGAACATGGAGTATGGGCGGGAACTACCCTCTATTAACGCCGAGGCCATTTCCAAACAAAACAGCGGCAATGCTTCCGACATACTCCATGCACGCGTGGCCGGGGTGTGGGCTACAAAAACCTCAGGCGCGCCGGGCGATCATCAGAAAATACGCATCCGTGGGCAGGCTTCGTTCTTTTCCTCGGCCGAACCCTTGTACGTGATCGATGGGGTGCCCGTGCCCATCGTGAACCTGGCCAGCCTGGGCATAGGCGACCTAAATGTACACGACATCGAAAATGTGACCATCCTGAAAGATGCCTCTTCGTCGGCGCTGTACGGTTTCCAGGGTGGCAACGGGGTGATACTGATTGACACAAAGAAAAGCACGGCAAATAGACTGATTTTTTCAGTAAAAACAGGCTACCAGTGGTTCGACAATTATTACGACCTGATGGGCACCAAAGATTTCCTTGAATCGCTCGACCTTGCCCAACAGAATATTAAGTCATCCATCAGAAACCGTTACCCGGAATACACACCCTCGCTTTGCGACCATAACCGCCAGGATGAGATTTTCCAAAGCGGCCTATCTCAAGTGTACCAGTTGTCGGGGAGCGGAAAAGTTGGCGCTGTTGGGTATTATGCCTCGGGCAATTACACCAACCAAACGGGGATTATAGAAAACTCCGGGTTCGAGAGGTATACTTTTTTAACCCATCTTAGTACCAACATCAGAAAAAAACTGGCTCTTGACGTAAGCTGCCGGTGCAACTACCAGGAAAACACCAATAACCAAAACGAATACATGGGCAACCATGTTATATTAAAAGGTATTGCCATAGCCCCCTGCCTGGAATGCACCCCCGATTCGTTGCTCTTTGATAAAAATGGTATGTTGCTAAGCAGAACCCTTACAAGATATGATTTGCTCAATGGATTAGACACCCCGCAGGACATTGTTGATCAAAACAACCATTCCTACAATTTCTTTTCCCATGCCGGTAGTTTTATGGGTCGCTACCAGTTTAATGACAAGCTTAGCATTAATGTTATTGAATCGTTCATGGCACGCAACTCGGTTTATGAAGCGGCTACAATTTATAACCAGATCACTTACAAATATTATAATAGTGCGCAAAGTGTGAACATGAAAAGCGAAGAATCGGTTCTTTTGCTGAACCACCAGGCCAGCCTGTCGTACAACAATACATTTGGGTTGCACGGCGTGAATTTCCTGCTGGCCCACAGGTACTATGCCGATAACCTTCACTGGCAGGTCGACTCGCTTGAAAACACACTGCCCGAACATTTTTACCTGCGCAATTCAATGGCAGGGTACGGCACAAAAGGTTCTGTGATCCGAAAAATCGGTTCGTACATAGCCCATTTCAGTTACGATTACCAAAAGAAATACTTCCTCCAGTTTTAAAAGACCCTACTAAACCTGAAATTCCTGAATCAAGTAAACCACCAGTTCCAGGTACAATTAAACCAAATTTTGGTGGAAATGTTGACATTTTGATTAATGTAGGAAAGACAGATTATTTAGTT
>DAIMEA010000637.1:0-1714 GCA_036725585.1 Prolixibacteraceae bacterium
TAACTGGGCCCGATAGTTGGAGAATTTTTGAAGAACTTCTCCGGCAATGCCTGTTTTTAGATCGAAGAATTCGGGTCGAATATTTTTTTGTTGTACAATGATCTTGTAGCTTCCCTGATACGCACATTCGGCCATCATATCGAGTGCATCCTGGGTATCACCGATCACCACTGTTTCGGAATGGATTTCCGCGATGTGGATTCCGTTGATCTTGACCATTTCAATTTTCATCTGCTTGTTTCTATCTTTTTGCGAAGGTGAAACACAATGTACCTGAATTCGATGCTTTTTGCGTGGGGATAGCATTCGTCGACGGAAAGCTCAAGAGCCGGATGGTGCAGAGTATTCGCAACACAAAAGCCGGCTTTTTGAAAGGCGGTATGATAATCGTCGAGGGTGTTGGGAAAATTTTTGATAGAGACGCAATTATCACCGATTTTCAAAACGAGGGGAACCGGTTCTTTTTCTTTCTGGGGATTCGCTCCGTTCAGGAACGTGGCATAATTGGCCTGGATGAGCACTTCGCCGTTATCGCTCAGGATTTGCCCGAGCCGGTCGATTAAACCCGACAGGTTGTTTGTATACATGAGGCTGAAACGGGAAAGGATGTAGTCAATTTTTTTTTCTTCGAAGGGGAGTTGTTCAAGATCGCCCTTCATGATTTCAATCCGGGCGAGCTGTTTCTGTGTTTTTCGTATGTTCACCTGTTCCAGCATCGCATCGCTTAAATCGAACGAAATGACGCGTTCCGCCCCGCGTTGATGCAGCAACTCGGAGTACCGGCCATTCCCTGCGCCCAGGTCCAGCGCAACTTTCCCTTCCAGCGAACCGGGAATCAGATCCAGAAAAAACCGGTCGAGTTCGGTGCTTCTTTCAATCTCATCCCCAAAGGTTTTGTTATAGGCTTCCGTTGTATCCTTCCGGTAAATATTCCCGATTTTGTTTTTTTCTTTCATGGAAAGAACCGTCGATTGTTTTTTATGATCTGCGAAATCCCTGTTTTTATTGGAAAGATAGTAAATTTCTGTTTGGTTCTGTGTACATTTAGGGCGCTAATTCAAAACGATTCTCATGAAAAAATCAATCTTACTTGTATTAAGTCAGTTTATCATCCTATTGGCCTTTGGTCAGTATGGATCGACGATGCCCGTTCCCGCCAGTCATCCCGTTTTTGAACAGTCGTTGGCAGGCGTGCCCCTGAGCGGTACAAAAGCCTATGGTTACGATGTTTTTAGTAACCTTTTTTTATCCATGGATCTTCCGGGTTTTGATCATCTTATGGCGCACAATTCAGGTCCTGGGCCCTACGGAATAACCTGTCTCGATTTTGACAGCCAGGGAGACCTTTGGGGTTTCGATGGTATATCTTTGTATAAACAGGATTTTAACTCCAATACGATGACATCGGCCGGATCTGTCTCCGGTTTGTCGTTTTATGTTTGTAGCGGCATGGCATGGGATGCAGATAGGGAAGTTATGTTTCTGATTGCATTCAACTGGTTGGGTTTTGGATTAAGCCAATCCTACTTATATGCAATCAACCTCACAACCCATTCCGCCAACCTGATCGGAACGATCCCCGGGGTTGATGCCTGTTTGTCGTTAGCATACAGTGCATCGGAAGATCGCTTGTACACCGTAGATTTCAATAATGGAAATCTGGTGCGAATAAACCCGAACTCGGCTGCTTCTGAAGTCGCCGGGAACATCGGTT
>DAIMEA010000638.1:0-1698 GCA_036725585.1 Prolixibacteraceae bacterium
CAAAGGTTGAGGGTATGGTCATTAGAAAGGCTGAAACCAGCCCCCAGATAGCCGTTGCCCTGCTGAACGTTTTGGCCGGGTCGTTCAGCATCGAAAAACCAATAATCACCAAAGCGATCCCGTTTAAAATGTAATATACATCGAACGCGGTTCCTTTGTACCGTTCCATAACAGCTTGTCCTGCTGCCAGCATTTGCTGCTGAGACAGAGGTTCGGAAGATGCATAATAGTTTTTGCTCAACGACATCATTTCGAAAGCCACGGTCGACGAATAATAAACGGTAATACCGATAAAACCCATCACCAGGGCGAGGAACATGGGAAAAGCTTTGGTGTTTCTTAGAGCGGCAAATAAGGCCAGGTAGACAAATGTCAATAAAATATTGTTAACAAGATAGAGCAAATCGAGACTGAGCAATCCCAGCAATTTGTTCCGTTGAAACAACTCAAAAAAACCGAGTACCTCTTTGGGTGGCGGCCATAACCCAAAAATGACGATTTGTGCCGGGATAATGGCCACGACGATGAGCGCCATAATTCCGCCAAGGTGAAAAAGCTTATTCCAGTCGGTTTGATTAAAAATAGAAGGTTTCATTGATACAGGGTTAACTAAATACCACGGTCCGGTTGTTGTATACCAGAATTTTCCGTTCGATGTGTTTGCTGACGGCTTTCGAAAGCACAATTTTTTCCAGATCGCGACCCTTGGCAATCAGGTCATTAACCGTATCCTTATGACTTATATGGCTTACTTCCTGTTTGATGATCGGGCCAGCGTCGAGATCGGGGGTAACGTAATGACTGGTTGCCCCAATAATTTTAACACCCCGGGCATGCGCTGCATGATAGGGCTTTGCCCCGACAAAAGCCGGTAAAAAGGAGTGATGGATGTTGATAATCCGGTTGGGGTATTGGGCAATAAATTCATCGGAAATGATTTGCATGTAGCGGGCAAGCACGATAAAGTCGATCTTGAATTCGCGAAGAAGCGCCAGTTCAAGGGCTTCCTGTGCTGCTTTATTCTCTTTGGTAATCGGGAAAAAACGGTATTCGATTCCAAATCCTTCGGCTACCGGCTCCATATCGGGATGGTTGCTGATGATCAACGGAATTTCGACATCCCACTCGCCCGAGGTATAGCGAGCCAGTAGGTCGAACAGGCAATGCGACATTTTGGACACGAAGATGGCCATCCGGGGCCGTTCTTCGGAAAAGTAGATCTGGAAGGTCATGTTGTGCTTTTTCCCGATCAGTGTCTCAAAGTAATCGGATATTTTCTCCTTTGGAATGACAAACTTTTCCAGTTCCCATTCAATCCGCATGTAAAACAATTTCTCTTCGCGATCGACATGCTGATCGAGGTAAAGGATGTTCCCGTTATTCGAGTTGATGAACTCGGTAACCAGGGCCAAAAGCCCCTGTTTGTCGGGACAATGCAACAGCAGCACGGCTGTATTTCTTGGTTCGGTTTTGGGTTGAATTCGTTTCATAAGTATCGAAAAAAATCATTGGTTTATAGAAAAAGGGATGGTGTCAATTACAAAACTCCTTTTGTTGAAGGCAACTCAAAATTGAACACATCCTTCATGATAGCCATTTTAATGGCTTTGGCCAGGGCTTTGAAAATTGCTTCAATTTTATGGTGTTCGTTTTGTCCTTCGGCTTTGATATTCAAATTGCATTTAGCGGCATCGCTGA
>DAIMEA010000639.1:0-1686 GCA_036725585.1 Prolixibacteraceae bacterium
CAATGCCCTGATAAAACTACCGGAGCAATCTGCGCCTGAAGCGGTATGGGGAATTCAGAATGTTCCGCTCCATACTTTTGGAAGTGCCTATCGTTTATTTACTCCCTTCAATGCAGGACTTTTAGGAGTTGAAGACGGGCAGGATGTGGGCGCGCTCGATTTCAGCCTGTCCATCACAAACGAAATGGGCGAAAAAGTGAATCTGCCCACCACATTTACAACCTACGATGTTAATAAAGTAAATTATCATGTGGGGGTGCAAAACCCTCCCGATAATCCGATAACCCGCCCCCTTTCTCCTTTTTCGGAAAAAATCTGGAACCTGGGAGCGGGCATCGAAAGTCTGTTTCGGGGCAACAATGTGCCGAATATCGACCTGAATGCACGGGAGTATCCCGAAGATCTGAATGCCTGCGGGCCGGCCAGTTGTGCGAACAGCATGATGTGGCTCGAAGAGAATGATGATCGCATACCTTATACCGATCTTGAACTGGACGAAATGTATGAGGATTTGCTCGATTGCATGGAAAAAAATAATGGGCAAGGCGTTACAACGACCGATGTTATCCGGGGAAAACTCTGTTATATCGATTACTACCGCTTACCCATTCACGTGAAATACCAGAGCATGTATGTTGATGAACCCACGCTTGCATCGCCCGATCCGCTATATGGGCATAAAGCCGAAAATAAGATGGGTACGTCCGGCAAACCCGATTTTGAATGGATCAAACAGGAACTGGAAAACGGTGAAGACGTGGAACTGCTCTTTGGCTGGTACGACGAAAACGGAAACCGCGAAGGAGGCCATTGGGTCACTCTTACCGGAGCGGTTGAACGTGGGGGGGTTAAAGGACTGTACTTTAACGACGACATTGATCAGGCAAACGAAGGAGGTACGCGTGAATTTTTTGTAGAGTGGGAAGAAAACGAAGCCGGGTGGGCCAAGCTGGCCGGGCTCGAATACCAGGACCTGAGCTGCTGGGTCGAAAGCGCCGTGTCGGAGAGCTACGATCCAAGCGTTAATTATGGTACCCGGGGATTCGATATCTTCCGTTTCCGGAACGAAGGCCCGGGAGGACTAGGATTTTGGAACAAAGCGCTCATCCGTTTCACCACCCTTCCCGATGAACAAAACCGGTTCCTGAATGTTTTCGGCACCAATCCCTTTACCCTCGATACCGAATGGCTGGTCCGAAACCAGTTCATCCCCCCTTCAGGCTTGGAGCGGGATGTGTCGGCTTTGTTCAATCTGAAACAACTGGGATATGATGCAAGCACGCCCCCTGAAAATCTTAAACTGGGAATAAGTCTTAATTATCAATATTTTGCCAGTGCAGAAGAAGGGATTGAGCCCCGGTATTTTCAGTCATATAATCTGTTAACCGAAGATGATTTGCTGGCAGAACAAACCTACTTCCGTGAAAAATTTAAGCTTCCGGTTTCCCGTTTTGGGGCGGAAATTATTTGTGGCATTGAACCCCTGGAATTTTTACCCGGCCAGCCCGTAACCTGGATCGACCGGACCGACGAAATGCCCAACATCGACCTGGACAATTCGAAATATAATCCCGGAACGCTTGAAGGATATGCCGGCGATTACAACGCCTGTGCCCCGGCCGCGGCAGCCAACAGCATGCAGTGGCTCGAAAACAGGCATGACGAAAACATCCAATCCAACCTCAG
>DAIMEA010000640.1:0-1660 GCA_036725585.1 Prolixibacteraceae bacterium
GGTTGGATAACTGGGGATCTTCGACTGCATTTTCGGTCAGGGTGATGGTTCCGCATCCGTCCATACTGTTCCAACACTCGTCGATGGTGCCATCGCTTTGCCATACTTTTCGCTGGCGCGATAAGGTTATCCCTTCGTCCTGGTCGGTTATGTTTACATCAAAGCCAATTTCATCGAGGGCCAAAAAGCTGTTGCGGTCCATTATTTCGCCATCCAGGTTTTGAAAATTCCCGAAAGGAAAGAAATGTTCGACAATATAATCGTTCGAGGACAAGCTGTATGCATGGGTTCCCCCAATGATTTGACCGTTGGAAGGTTCATCGCAGACCGGGGTTCCGTATTCGTCTTCACGAAAAGCAAAATAGGTCTGGTAGTGGCCGGTTTCGGCGTCTTTCGTGCCTCTTTCGTCTCGTAATATTTCATTGACATCGAAAAAGATATTGGTCCAGTCGTATTCCCAGTAGAAATCCGAAGGCACTTCCCATGCCGGCCAATGGTCGTCATCCTGAACCGATAACAATACATACAGGCCCGAATCGCACCAGAGGGCTTTCCAGTAGGCTTCGACTGTGGGCAGCTCCCCGCTAAAATTCCGGGCGATGGCTACGGGATCGACAAAATCCCAAAAGTCTTCTGCATTTCCGTCGATTTGTATTTGGGTGTTTGTTTTTTTCACTTCAACATTTTCTTTCTCGATGGGTACCGGGTAATTCGTGAATCCCTGCCAGGCAAGGAAGGGATAGCCGTCGTTCACTTCCCGGTTTATGCCCCAGTTATCGACAGGGCCGTTTGTTGTTTCGTCCATGAAATCCCAACCTTCGTTGATGAATGTTGTATACGCGATCATTTCAGCCGTGGTTTTCCCGGTGGCATTCCCGGCCGTTGTTGTTGCTCCGGAACTTTCGGAGTCCCACAAATTCCCATTCATTAAATAGAGCTCCTTTACCGAACCGCAAAATCCTTTGCTTGCCAGGATGGTTCCATCCTGTTTCACCCAGCCTGTGGAATAGCAATTGTACAAGGTCCCCTGGTCGTTTTCTCCAACGAAACCGCCAACGGAGCTATAGTCTTCGCTGGTACGGGTTACGTTTACACGGCTGTAACTATCGCTGATGGCTCCGTTTTTCAATTGTCCCGAAAACCCTCCGATATAAAAAACGCCCTCAACCGTTCCGGTTGAAAAACTGGTAGAGATATCGCCATAAACACAACCGGCTATGCCGCCAACCTGGGCGATCCCCGTTGCATTACCATAAAAGCAGCTCTTTTGGGTCAATGATGATGTTTCACCGTATCCAATCAATCCTCCCACAATACCTGTTCCGGCAACATTGCCCGAAGCAGAACAATGGTCGATAATTCCACAAATTACACCTGTAAGTACGCCAACATATTCCCTCCCGATGATGTTTTCCCCATTGGCTACGTCGATGTGAAGGTTAAGAATTACGCCCGAAATGTCAATGATTCCAAAGAGGCCGATGTAGTCTGTAGTCGGCCGGTTTATCCATAATCCACTTATGGTGTGGTTGTTGCCTTCGAGGATGCCATCGAAACGATTATCAAAATCCCCAACAGGAAGCCAGCCTTCCGTCCCCCATTGTACAAAACCTGCTCCTCCCTCCGAAAGGTAGGAAGTCAGATCAATATCATTCATCAG
>DAIMEA010000641.1:0-1657 GCA_036725585.1 Prolixibacteraceae bacterium
CAAAACTAGCCTACCGAAAATGAAATTAAAATACGTAGTTCAGCGAATGCTTACGCTGAAATCGATTCCATAGACATCCAGCACCGTATCTTTTTCTTCCTTTCGAAGAATACGGTCAATTTCATCCGCTTCGAGGAGCGGAAACACTTGTCGCAAAAGATCATTTAGCGACATATTTTCCCGCAGGCATTGCTGCCACAGCGCCGGGGGCAATTTGCCTTCGGCGTGAATCCCGAAGTATCGCTTTAGATACCGGACAACAGCCCCGGGTTGGACCATCAGCTCCGATACGTGTTCCTGAACGGCAACCCAACGGATGAGTTCCATAATTGACGTGATTTTTTCCATAAATCGTTTTTTTATATCCGACAATCCCTTTAGGACAAGAAACAGACCAATCGCGTTCAATTGGACAATGTGAAGAATTAAATAACTGAATGACAATCGATAAAAGTGATTGCCAAAAGGAAGAAAGCATTGGGATCAACGAAATTTTCGCGAAATCCATCCGCCTGTTCCGGGAAAGACTCTTAAAAAACGAGCATCCCGGTGATCCTCAAAAAGTGCGCAAAACAAAAGGAAACGGGAATACGAAATTAGAGGTTGACCGGACTCTCGTCTTCTTTACCGGACGATTTCCAGCATGCTCCGTTCCTGTCGGTCCTTCCCTTTAAGATCCAGCACATACACCCCGGGCCGGATGGATGAGAGGTCGATGTGGATGACCGGGCCAATGCCGTAACCCCAACAAATCTGTTCGCCCCGTAGGTTGTACACACGATAATTCACGGCTTCTGTTTTGGTAAAACCTCCCGCGAAAATGAGGCCTGTCGATGGGTTGGGCCAGAGCTTCAGCGCCGGCAAACCGGTATTTCGGGCCGACGCCACCGAAACAAAGCGGGCTTCCGATAATGCAGAACGACATCCTTCAGTACTGGTGACCTGAACAGAATACGAGCCTGTTTCGCTAATCGACAAGGATGATAGGAGGGCATCTTCAATAGCGGCTCCATTCAGAAACCATTGATTTCCCTCATCCGACGAGGAGATCAGCTTCGTTCCGTCCAGGGTAATTTCGGGTTGGGGCGGATTCGCATACACCGTAATGGAAACCCAATCGGATGCATCGCTATCGCAGCCCTGCCCGCTGATGGTTTTGACACTGTACGATCCACTTTTCCGGACAATCAGTTCAAAACCGCTCTCGCCGTTGCTCCATTCGTAGGCGGGCCATCCCGGTGGAGCCGCAAGCACGGCCTGGCCTCCTTCGCAAAAAGCGGGTTCACCAATTATCGAGACGAGGGGTTTGGGCGGATTTTTATAAACCGTGACCGTAACCGGGTCGGAAGAAGGGCTGAAGCATTGGTGTTCGTTCATAACCACCACCGACAAAGTGGCGGATTCGGTAAGAACGATCTGGCGGGCATTTTCGCCGTTGCTCCATTCATAAGCGGACCATCCCGACGGAGCCGCAAGCACGGTTTGGCCCCCTTCGCAAAAAGCGGGTTCACCGATAACCGAAACCACGGGCTTGGGCGGTTTTTCATAAACAGTAACCGAAACCGGGTCGGAAGAGGGGCTGAAGCATTGGTGTTCGTTCAGAACCACCACCGACAAAGTGGCGGATTCGGTAAGAACGATCTGGCGGGCATTTTCG
>DAIMEA010000642.1:0-1657 GCA_036725585.1 Prolixibacteraceae bacterium
CGGGGTAAATATTCCGGAAGCCATGGCCATTCCCGATAACGCACTACAGGACGAGTATGACAATATTTTTTATTACAGGAATAAGAATACCGGAGAAGTAGAACAGTTTACCGAAAAAAATTATCCCTGGAAAGATACCCTGAACTGGGAATTTGTCGAAACAAAATCGATCTTGGTTGAAGAGGGCTATCACGCCCCCATTCACGACTTTACCATCGAAAATCAATTCGGCGAAAACGTGGCCGACTATTATTTATTCGATCCGAATTATACCCTGATGCTGGTGGCTTACAACCTGGAACAATCAAACAAAAAGAAGCAACAGGCAATCAACGAACTTGCCATGAGGGCAATCGATAACGGGTGGAATTTCATTTGTCTGACCTCGTCGGTCGAAACCGAAATCGCGGCCTTTGCCGAAGAATTTCAGCCCCCGTACGATTTCTTCTTTTGCGACGAAATCACCCTGAAAACGATCATCCGTTCCAATCCGGGTCTGGTACTCATGCAGGAAGGCACCATCCTGAATAAATGGCACTGGCGGGATATTCCGCCGTTTGAAAAGATCCTTGAGTAATCAGGCACATAGTACCCTTAACCGTCTTTCGCCCAGCGTGTCATTCCAAGTCCCCCCCTATACTATTTGGGTAAGCCCACGATCGTCCCTATTTTGAGCATCCAGCACCTAGCACCCAGCACCCAGCACCCAGCATCAAAACCCAAATGTCCGACTGGCCGAAAACATAAGTTTCATCGCCCTACATGACTTTTTTTCTTTATCTTCGATACTTCGATCAAAACATCTGTCACATGCATTCTTTTTCACCTATACGGAACAAGGGGCTGAAAAAAAGCTCCCGTATCCGACACATATTTTTGGGATTGGTCCTTTCTGTAAGCGGCTTTTTTGCACTGATCTGGATCCTGATCCGGGTAATCCCCAAACCCTCACGGGCCTCCTATCCCTGCATCAAAGTGGCGTATCCTTTTGCGTCGGCCTTCATTGTATACCTGACGGGGCTGGCCTCGTCGGTTCTTTTCCTGAAAAAAGCCCGGGAAAAATGGAAACAACGACGACTGCTCCTCGGTGGAGTTTTCCTGTTCCTGTCCCTTCTTGCGCTTTCGACTGCCTTGTACCACAATGCACAACCTGCAACAGCCCAAACAGATGATGTACACACCTTTACCGATCCGCTGGGACCCAACCTCCCCATTGGTGAAGCCAAAGGGATTTTCCCCGGACGGGTTGTCTGGGTCCACAATCCCGATGCCACGAACGAAAACTGTACCAACCAAAACAAAAACAACGCCTATTTCAACGATCAAAATACCGACCAAGACATTGTCGACCAAATGGTTTCGACCGGCATCCAACAACTGACCGGGAAAAACACCCTTCCCGAAGCCTGGGATGCCCTTTTCCGGTATTTCAACCAAAACCACGGGAAGGGAAATGTGGGTTATGTGCCGGGAGAAAGTATCTTTATCAAGATCAATGCCGTAACGGCCTGGAGCGGCGCCACCCCCGACGGCGAGTTTTCGTCGCGTGCCGGGATCGAGTACGATACATCGCCGCAAAGCATACTCACCATACTTCGGCATCTGATCAACGAAGCCGGCGTTCCCCAGGAAAACATCTTTGTGGGCGACCCGATGT
>DAIMEA010000643.1:0-1655 GCA_036725585.1 Prolixibacteraceae bacterium
AAAATAATGCAGTTCCTTCATTTCATAGTCGGCGTAAATCTGGAAGCCCTCGCAATTGGAAAGGGTATCCGGGATTTCGGTGTACAAAATCTTCACCCAGTTAGTAAAAACCCAGGCCTGTTCCTGAACGCTTGTCTGTTCATCGTTGATGGTAACCCGGTACAGGCCGTCGGGTAAACCATAAATAGTCGACCTCAGCGTATCTTCCGACAGGTTGCCGGTATACGAAATGAAATCCCCGGAAAGGGTGTCGTACACTTCCCAAACGAAGGTACAGTTATGACCGCTGTGCGACTGTGCCCTTAATCTGCCCGAAGGCCCGTCGTCGGGGAAAACACAGAAAACGTAAATCGAATCGTCGGAAAAGGGGGTTGAGTAGTTGGTTGCTTTGGAATAATCGGCATCCGGGGCCGAAATATTTTGGGCGTGTGACAGGGAATAAAAAGCCAGTGCAACAAGCAGCAACAAAAAAGCCGGTATTTTTTTACAGAAAGCCATAAATCGTTTTTTCTAATTCATTTAAACGCTGCAAATCTGAAAAAATTGCAGCATCCTCCGCATCATGAACGAACGGAGGGATTTGTCTGCAAAATTATAATTTTATAGGGGATAACGGAGTGTTTCTGCGAACAACTGCTATTTTTGAACTGAATTTTGGAAAACCCAATTCCGGAAGAGGCCTTGGACAAATATAAGCCTGTTCCGCTATGAACCTAAAGAATGGAATATTCATACCTACAACAACTCGACAAAGCCCAACGCGAAGCTGTGGAACACGTTAGCGGGCCCAGCCTGGTTATTGCCGGGGCCGGTTCGGGGAAAACCCGGGTGCTGACTTACCGGATCGCCCATTTGCTGCGTTTGGGAAATCCGCCCTCACGCATTTTGGCATTGACGTTTACCAACAAGGCGGCACGGGAAATGAAAGAACGCATCGCCTCGATCGTGGGAAACGAGGTGGCCCGGTATTTATGGATGGGAACCTTTCACTCCATTTTTTCCCGCATTCTCAGGGCTGAGTCCGAGGCTATCGCTTATCCCTCCACGTTTACCATTTACGATACATCCGATTCGAAAAGCCTCATCAGAAGCATCCTGAAAGAATTTCAACTCAACGATAAAACCTATAAACCCGGGGTTATTCTGAACCGGATATCGGCAGCCAAAAACAACCTGATAACGGCCCAGGCCTATGCCCAGAACAGCAGCGCACTCGACTACGATCGCTCGATCCGGATGCCCCGCATTGCCGAAATATACAAGGAATACAGCCGCCGATGCAAGGTGTCGGGCGCTATGGATTTCGACGATTTGCTGATGAACACCAACCTGCTTTTTCACCAGCACCCCGAAATCCTGAAAAAATACCAGGAGCGTTTCACCTTTATCCTGGTCGATGAGTACCAGGACACCAATTTCTCGCAATACCTGATTGTGAAAAAACTGGCCGAGAAAAACCGGAACATCTGTGTCGTGGGCGACGATGCCCAAAGCATCTATTCCTTCCGGGGCGCGCGCATCGAAAATATTCTGAATTTCCAGAGCGATTACCCCGACTTCCAAACCTATAAGCTGGAGCGAAACTACCGATCGACCCGGAACATTGTCCATTCGGCTAACAGCATCATAAAAAAGAACAAACGGCAGCTTCACAA
>DAIMEA010000644.1:0-1646 GCA_036725585.1 Prolixibacteraceae bacterium
AATTCAACCCTTATGAACCTGAATGATGCCGATAAAATAAAAATCATGGTCGTCGACGACGAAGTGGATCTCGAGCCCCTTATCCGACAAAAATTCCGACGAAAGATTCGCGACGGGGAATACGATTTTGTTTTTGCCCACAATGGTTTGGAAGCGCTTTCCAAACTGATCGAGTTTCCCAACATCGGGATCATCCTGTCGGACATCAACATGCCCGAGATGGACGGTCTTACCCTGCTCCTGAAACTGAAAGAGCTAAAAAATCCCTCGCTCAAAACCGTGGTGGTATCGGCCTACGGTGATATGGATAACATTCGAACGGCTATGAACCGGGGGGCTTTCGATTTCCTTACGAAACCGATAAATTTTGAGGATCTGGAAATAACGATCCAAAAAACGCTGGATGAAATTGCCCTTCAGCGAAAATCGATGCGCGAACACGACCAGCTGGTGTCGATCCGCCACGACCTGAACGTGGCCCGGGAAATCCAAATGGGCATTCTTCCGAAAGTCTTTCCCCCTTTTCCCAACCGGAGCGATTTTGACATCTTTGCTTCGATGACTCCGGCAAAGGAAGTCGGGGGCGATTTTTATGACTTTTTCATGATCAACAACGAACTTTTAGGTTTTGTTATTGGCGATGTATCCGGGAAAGGGATCCCGGCCGCCATTTTCATGGCCGTGAGCCGTACCCTGATCCGCGCTACGGGACTGAAAGGGATGTCGGCCGGCGAGTGCATGCATTATGCCAACAACCTGCTGTGCAACGAAAGCGTTTCGTCGATGTTTGTAACGGTTTTTTACGGGATTCTGAACACGAAAACCGGTGAAATTGAATACGCCAACGCCGGGCACAATCCACCGTACTTGCTCCGGAGCAATTCCACAATCGAAAAACTCGAATCGACCGGCGACATTATCCTGGGCTGCTTCGAAAACCAACCCTTTGTGTCGAGGAAAACACAGCTCAAACCCGGAGAAGGCATACTGCTGTACACCGATGGGATTACCGAAGCCTTCGATCAACAGGATGAAGAATACGGCGACGAGCGACTGGTTTCCTTGCTCACCTCGCTACAGCCTCTTCGTGTTGAGGAAATCGTCGACAAAATTGTTGCGGATGTTCAGCTCTTTTCCAGCGGCGTCGATCAGTCGGACGATATTACATTGTTGGCATTGAAATTCTTTGGATAATTGTTTCCCTTTTTTGTTTTCCTTGCAGAGTATACGTACATGAAAATTTTCTTCGAATGAAGCGTTGCATCCTCCCGATCCTCCTGATTTGGCTATCTTTCGCTGCAAACGGACAAAGCAGCAGCGGGCACACCCTATTGTATGGCACGCAGAATCCTGTTCTTTTCCCCGACACGCTGAAATCGTTCCTGGTGAAAAAGAACCCGCCTTTTCTTTTTGAATCGAATATGATGCACGAAGATAAACCTTTGTTTAACAAAATATTGCGGGCAAATAACTGTGTTATTGGATATAACCTCATCATCGGAGGCACCATTTTACTGGTTCCGAAAGAGATTAGCCAGTGGGATGTTAACGAATTTTTTACCATCCCGGCCATGAAGCAACAATACAAAAAAACCTTTACCACACCGCCTGTATTTGATCACGATATATTCATGGTTAATTATTTG
>DAIMEA010000645.1:0-1641 GCA_036725585.1 Prolixibacteraceae bacterium
CGAACCGTCAGGCAAACTGTCTTTGATCTTTCGCAGCTCGTTAAAAGTGATTTTTTTTGTCATGGCAATCAAATTTTATGCGTTAAAAAATAACAATTTACTATTAAATCGATAGCCTAAATTTAAGGGTTTATTTGTAAAAAAGAAGCCCTTTTCCACCTTATTCTTCCAAACGGGTGATAAATTTTTCGACGGAACAATGATCCTTTTTGCCCCGGATCCGGAAAATCCTTTCAGGGCAGTCCTTTGGAAGGCATACAAATTCTAAGTCTGAAACAATTGAATGAAAAGTATTTAACATTTTTTAATACTCCGTGGGGCAGAAGGTGTTCAGGCAGTCGTATACCGCCTGATGAAGCCGGGGGCGGAAGTTCGTGTCGTAAAGTTTCTTGTTTTCCCGGCTGGGATATACCCGGTTCGACATAAACAGGAAAATCAGTTCCCGTTCGGGATCGGCCCAGGCAAAGGTTCCCGTAAAACCGCTGTGCCCAAAGCTGCGGGGTCCAGCCGACGGAGCCGGGTAGGCTTCGGTGGCTTTCTTCAGGTGGTTGTCCATATAGGGTTTGTCGAAACCCAGACCCCGCCGGTTTTTGCTGCCGGGATACTGAACCCGCGTGAATGCGTCAACCGTCGACGGGCGTAAGTAGCGAAAATCGCCGTATTGCCCCTTGTTACTATAGAACTGCATGATTTTGGCCAGGTCGTTTGTGGTCCCGAAAAGGCCGGCATGGCCCGAAATCCCTCCCAGCAGGGCGGCGGTTTCGTCGTGGACAAAGCCCCGGAGCGTTTGCTTTCGGAAATGTATGTCGGTTTCAGTGGGAACAAAGCGACTCAGCGGGAAATGCAAATACCCGTTGAAGCAAACCGAAGAGGCGCCCAGGGGCAACAGGAAATCGCGCCGGACAAGGGTTTCAAAATCCGTCAGCGTGAGGGCCGTAATGACTTCGGGCAAGAGGATAAACCCCAAATCGGAATAAGCGTATTCCTTTTTCCGGAGCAGTTCCGATTTATTGATCTCCCCGAAAATTTTTTCCCGGTAATCCTTTCGTGCATAGCTGTGTTCTGAAATACGAATGGGAAAATCGGACGATGGCTGGTCCCGGATATACTGTCGTTGTGTTTTTTTATCCTTCCGGTACACATCGAGATAAAAAGCGATCCAGGGGTTCAGCCGGGCCTGGTGGGCCAGAATTTCGCGCAGGGTGAGGCGGGCTTTGTCGCTGTCCCGGAACCCGGCCCAATAAGTCGAAAAAGGAATATCCGGGAACAGGAGGGAATCTTCCACGAGCTTCATCACCACCGGGAGCGTTGCGGTTACTTTGGTCAGCGAGGCCCAGTCGTACAGGTTGTCGTTGCAAACGGGCGTTTGGTTTTCGTAGGTGTGGTACCCGTAGCTCCGGTGAAAAACCACCTGGCCTTTGTGGGCAATCAGCACCTGGCAGCCGGGAAACATTTTTTCATCGATCCCGTAGCGGGCAAAAGAATCGATAACCTGGGCCAGTTTTTGTCCATCGATGCCCGTTTCTTCCGGAAGGGTGTATTTCAGTCGCCCGTTTTTTTTTACATCGATACCGTCGCCTTCCCGGAATTTTCCGGAAACCGACACCGGCAGACGGCCTGTTGCACCGATGGCTCCAAAGA
>DAIMEA010000646.1:0-1633 GCA_036725585.1 Prolixibacteraceae bacterium
CCTGTCTTCCAGTGAATGATAGCTGATCACCACAAGCCGTCCCCCGGGTTTTAATACAGCCGCCGCATCGGTTAACAAGGTTTTTAACGCATCCATCTCCCGGTTCACCTCAATCCGGACGGCCTGAAAAACTTTTGCCAGGTATTTCGAAGCTGCCTTGCGGGGTACCAGGGGTTCGAGAAGGGCACATAAAGAACCCGTGGTTTCGATCGGGCATTTTTGCCGTGCTTCGACCAAAACTGCAGCGGTTGAACGGGCATTGGACAATTCTCCGTAATCGCGGAAAATCCGGATCAGATCCTGTTCCTCATACTGGTTAAGCACTTCCTGCGCTGTCAGGCTCCCCGATTGATTCATCCGCATATCGAGGACGCCATCCATGCGGAATGAGAAACCCCGTTCGGCTGTATCAAAATCATGCGATGAAACACCTAAATCGGCTATAATCCCATCGATCTGTCGAAATTGATAATACTGCAGGAAATTTTTCAGGAAGCGGAAATTATGGTGAACAAAAATAAAATGATCGTGAACAGGGAGATGGGGCGAAACATCGCAATCCTGATCAAAGGCAATGAGATAACCTCCGGTTAATTGTTCGAGAATTTTTGCGGAATGCCCTCCCCCTCCATACGTAGCATCGACATACACGCCATCGGGATTTACCGCAAGCCCTTTGATGGATTCCGTCAATAAAACCGGTATGTGATAGCGTTCTGTCATAGGATCAGGGATCAATATTTCCACCCATCATTGCTGCAAAATCAGCGCTGAATTCTTCATCCGTCATGCTGTGCGCCTGGAAGCGTCCGGTATCCCACAGACGAACCCGGTCGCCCTGACCGGAAAAAACTGCGTTTTTTACAATGCCTTTTCGCTGATAAAAAGTATTGGGAATGTTCAGCCGTCCGTTTTCCGATATCGTGATTTCAACAAATCCCTGGAAAAAACGGTCGAGTAAGCGACTTTGCCGGGGATCATTCGGGTTCAGCCTCGCTTTTACAGTCCGCACCCGTTCTTCCCACGACGAGGGAGGATACAGGTTCAGGCACTCGAAGATGGGATCCAGCTCGACAAACACAATCCGTTCGGACGACTCGACCATCTTCTTCTTGTAAGCCGAAGGCAGGACGATTCGCCCCTTATCGTCGATCGTGGCATTATAATGGTTTGAGAAATCGAGCATAAAGGTTCCGTCAAAATTAACCTCAAAAGTAAAATATATTCCACTTTATTCCAATATCCATCCACTTTATTCCACTTTGTTTTAAAAAAAAAAGAAAAAAATTATGAACATTGTGTTTATAAATCCTTTCCGGAGAGGAAAAACGATCGTTAAAGAGATGAAATCTTCGGAGGAGGAAAAACGAATTCGGGAAGGGAACACATATCGTGAAAAAAAATTTGTATTTTTCGGCCGCAAAAAAAAATGGGAATGGAAGGGGAACTCCAGGAACAATCGTTTGAACCCATCGACATACGTAAGGTTATCAGGGCCAAAAGTCCAAAGTTGGCCCGTCGGGTACCCGGTTTTTTCTACAATTGGTTGTCGAGAATTCTTCATCTTCGGGAGGTGAACGAAATTATAATGAGCCATGGTCATTTAAAGGGCGCTCCCTTTGTGGGTAAGTTT
>DAIMEA010000647.1:0-1612 GCA_036725585.1 Prolixibacteraceae bacterium
CCTTCTGTCCTTCTTTCCCCTGGAAGCCGTTTTCGATCAGCCACTGGCGGACAAACTCCTTCGAGAGTTGTTTTTGTGCTTCTCCTTTGGCCAGGCGTTCTTCGTATCCCCGGGCATAGAAATAGCGCGATGAGTCGGGGGTATGGATTTCGTCGATGAGGTAGATTTTTCCGTCTTTTTTCCCAAACTCATATTTCGTATCGACCAGGATGAGGCCCTTTTCGGCAGCGATTTCTGTGCCCCGCTGAAAGAGTGCGCGGGTATATTGTTCCAGCAGTTCGTAATCTTCCTTTGAAACCAGGCCTTTTGCCAGGATTTCCTCTTTCGATATATCTTCGTCGTGCCCTACATCGGCTTTCGTTGTGGGGGTTATCAGTGGAGCCGGGAATTTCTGGTTTTCGCTCATTCCTTCGGGCATGGGGTTCCCGCAAAGCATCCGTTTGCCGGCTTTGTATTCGCGCCAGGCATGGCCGGTAAGATAGCCCCGGATCACCATTTCCACCTTAAAGGGCTCGCATTTGTGCCCCACGGTGACCATGGGGTCGGGAGAGGCAATTTTCCAGTTGGGAACAATATCGGAAGTGGCATCGAGAAATTTGGACGCAATCTGATTGAGAACCTGTCCCTTGTAGGGAATTCCTTTGGGCAGGACGACATCAAAGGCCGAGATACGATCGGAAGCGATCATGACCAGGTACTCGTCGTTGATGTTGTACACATCGCGCACTTTGCCATGATAAACACTTTTCTGCCGGGGAAAATTAAAATCGGTACGGACAAGGCTGTTGTTCATAATTCCAAATTTTTCAACGTTTTATGAATATTTAAAAAGGAGTGGGAAGCATCTGTCCACTCAATCGCTCAAATATAATTAACTTTTTTGCACGGGATTTTGTTCGGAACTCAGGAAGCTATTTTTTTCTTCCTGGTATTTTTCATACGCATGAACAATATCCCGTACCAGTTTATGCCGCACAATATCCATTTCGCCAAAACGAACAACGGCAATGTCGTCGATCCCGTTCAGGATGCGCATGGCCTGGATCAGTCCGGAGTCGCTTTTTCGGGGCAGGTCGATCTGGGTTTCATCGCCGGTGACAATGAACTTGGCATTCAGCCCCATCCGTGTCAGGAACATTTTCAGCTGGTTGACGGTCGTGTTCTGTGCTTCGTCGAGAATGACAAAGGCATTGCTCAGGGTTCGCCCGCGCATAAAGGCCAGCGGGGCAATTTCGATGACCTTGTCCTTCATGAATTCTTCCAGCTTTTTCTGGGGAATCATATCGCCCAGGGCATCGTAGAGCGGTTGCAGGTATGGGTCAATCTTTTCCTTCAGATCGCCCGGGAGAAAGCCCAGACGTTCCCCGGCTTCAACGGCTGGCCGGCTCAGGATGATCTTCCGGATTTCGTGGTTTTTTAAGGCCCGAACAGCCAGGGCGATGGCGGTATAGGTTTTCCCGGTTCCAGCCGGACCGATGGCAAAAATCAGGTCGTTTTTTTCGGTAGCCTCCACCAGTTTTCGCTGGTTGGGAGTGCGGGCCCGTACCGGGCGCCCGTTGTTCCCGAATACAAGCACATCGGAATTCTCCTCCACAGCAACCTCATCGGGGTA
>DAIMEA010000648.1:0-1596 GCA_036725585.1 Prolixibacteraceae bacterium
CGACAATACGTCGATTCCCTTTTGAAGCGATTCGGATTCATCGGCCAGGGTGTATGCATAATCCGGGGACAGCGGGGCCGAATCAAATCCCGATACGAAAATGGCCTGGGGATCGTCGGAGGGGTTGGCAATCACACCAAAAGGCCTTTGTATGATGAAAGGCCAAAGCCCGCTTTTGAGCAGCGTCTTTTTAACAGACTCCCGATCGCTCATCGCAACTTCTTCGGCAGAAAAAGCGACCGATTCAAATTTTCCGTCGCTCTCGATCTCAATTTCCAAAATCTTTCTCCGTTCACCTCTGATGACGGACAAAACCTTTCCGCTAACAGGAGAAGGGAACAGGATATCGGGCCGATACTTGTCGTAAAACAACGGGGTACCTGCCAAAACACAATCTTCGGGTTGAACCAGCATGCGCGGAACCAGTCCGAGAAAATCGACGGGCCTCAGGGCATACCGATTGATGCCGCTTATTGTCCCGGTTGCCGGTTCAGCCTTGCCTTTTAGTTTGATATCCAATCCTTTTCTGATTTTTATTATCTTCGGCATTGCTGAATGTATGGTTTATTGAATTGTGAGGCACAAAGGTAAACTTTTTCTATTTTACTTTCTATTTTTATATGCAATTAATTAGATATTTTGGCCGTTATTAACCGGGATTTGATTTTGGTATTGTTCTTGCCAATCAGCGCTTGTTTTTATCCAATGGATCAAATAACAAATTGTGCAAGGATCATTGCATAATTTGAACTATTTTCGAAAAAAAAATGACATGAAGCGATCGTTTATCTGTAGTGTTTTTTTTATTTCTTTGATGGCCGCAGGTATCCCGGCTTCCCCCATGAGGCTTGCCCAACCATTGGCCGACCGTGTTTTTTCCGATCATATCCGAACTGTTCGCTTGTACCGCGAGGGCTGGGCCCTGTCTAATCCGGTGATTCAACTAAACAGCGATCAGCGGCTCATTCTTACCTTCGACGATCTGGGCGGTGATGTGAAAGACTATTATTATACCTTTTTCCATTGCGACCGCAACTGGAACATCAGTTCCCTGCCCCGCGAAGAGTACTTCGATTCCTTTCTCGAATTTCCAATAATCGATTACGAATACTCAGTAAACACAAAAGTAGGGTACATTAATTATTACCTTCAACTGCCGAACGACGATGTACGCTTTGTCCTCTCGGGAAATTATGCGTTGGTTGTATTCGATCGCGACGATCCGGAAGAGCCTTTGCTTATACGCCGGTTTTATGTAACCGAGACAGTAGCAGATATTCAGGCCCGGATCCGGAATGCTCCCTTCGACCTTCCGGGAGGCGAAAGCCAGGAAGTTGATTTTTATATCGAGCACCGGAATCTTCCTTTTCAAAATCCCCGTACCGACCTGAAAGTGGTTCTTACCCAGAACAATCGAAGCGATAATGCATGTACGGAGCTGGAACCCATGTTTATTTTCGACGGAAAACTGGAATACGATTACGATCAGGGGAATGTTTTTTACGGGAACAATGAATTTCGCCGCTTCGAATTCAGGGGCCTGAAATATGCCGGCGAAGGGGTGGAGGAAATTGCCTTTTACCCCCCTCTCTACCA
>DAIMEA010000649.1:0-1593 GCA_036725585.1 Prolixibacteraceae bacterium
CAATATCTCGTCTTTTCAAAAATCCTGTTTTCCGGCCATACATGGAGCGTACTTTTTTGAAGGAGCCCCGATTGCTGTCGGGGTGACCGGGTGTATTTTGTTCTGCTCCTGGAACCCCGGCATAAATGCCGGGGCAAAGGATATCCGCCAGACTGCCCTATCCCTGTCATTTATGCATTATACCCATAATTTTGGGTGGAGACTCTGGATGACACCTTTTAACAACGGTCATATCGCATTCTGCCCAGAAATTGGTACAGGAACCCTTGTTGACGAGTATTTGAGATGCTCATTCGGGGGAAATTCAATTTTTCCTATCTTTAACAAAAAAAGAAATTCAAAAAGCTGCACCATGTTTGCCATTATCAGCCTGGTTCCTGTGCTCCTGTTTCTGGGATTGCTTTATCTGATCGACAGTTTTAAGCTGGTCAGGGTTTCTTCTCTGCTATCGGTATTCCTTTTGGGAGGTGTATGTGCATTGGTATCCTATTTTTTCAATACGCTTTTTCAATCCGCATTTCCCTCGGGCTTTGATTTTTATGCCCGGTATATTGCTCCCGTTATCGAGGAAAGTCTTAAAGCGCTTGTGGTCCTTCAACTGATAGCACGGAAAAAAACCGGATTTCTGATCGATGCAGGAATTTACGGGTTTGCGGTTGGTGCCGGGTTTTCGTTTGTCGAGAATATCTATTATCTACTCCAGATTCACGACACCAATGTGCTCACCTGGCTCGTACGGGGTTTAGGCACAGCCATCATGCACGGCGCCTGTACCACACTGCTGGCTATTTTTTGCATGGGCGCCCTGCAGGCGGGGAAAAAAATGGGTGCCGGCTTATGGGTTGGACTGGGAGTTGCTATTCTGATTCATGCCGGCTATAACCATTTTTTCATTGAACCCGTTCTTCAAACCCTGTTCATCGCCCTTCTCACACCCACAGCTCTCTATATTGTGTTCCGGATAAACGAAAAGCAGTTACAAAGCTGGCTCGAAGTTGAACTGTTCAATGAGATCTCCATTTTGGGGATGATCCGAAAGGGAATATTCCGGGAATCGAAGTCGGGGAAATACCTGGCCTCGCTAAACGAATATTTCCCCAGGGAGGCCATTGTCGACATGTACTGCTACATTGGGCTGTTCCTGGAGCTTTCTGTTATTGCCAAACGCAACCTCCTGCTGGCTGAAAATGAATTCCCGATCCCTTCCGATCCCGACCTGGACAACAAACTGAAAGAATTGGACCAACTCCGGAAAAGTATCGGGAAAACCGGCGAACTGGCCATTGCCCCCCTAATCCGCATGAATTATCGCGATCTTTGGAAATTAAGCACCCTGAAATAAAAAATATGCCAATAAAACCAACTTCACACTTCATCAATACTATTTCTGATGTATTTGATCCATCAACCATCAGAATCAGAAAACCCGGATGCGATGGAAGAGGATAAAAAAATGATTGAACAGATTTTGGCGGGTCAAACCGGTTTGTTCCGGCAAGTGATTGTGAAATATCAGGCAACTGTATACAGGGTGGCCCTGAAAATTTCCGGCAACGAGGACGACGCACGCGAGATCACCCAACAGGTTTTTGT
>DAIMEA010000650.1:0-1549 GCA_036725585.1 Prolixibacteraceae bacterium
TATCCTTATCTGATCAACGGGCTGAATGCTGCTTTGCTCCGCTTTAAGAGTATCGGCCATACCGACCACCCGGGAACGCCTTTCCAGCTTTTTTGCGGACTGATCATCCGCCTGACCCATTTGCTGGCCGGACGCGAGTCGATCGTTGCCGACGTATTCCGCCGCCCCGACTTTTACCTTTGGCCATCTCGGTGAGCCTCACAGCCCTGCAGGCGCTCTTGCTGCTCTGGATTGGAAAAGCAGCCCTAAATCGGGGTATGAAAATGCCCTATGTCTTGATTCTTCAACTTACTCCCTTTTTGCACGAAACCTTTTTCCGCCTGTTTGAGCGGAGCCATCCCGAGCGCTTTATGGTACTTGTGATGCTCCTGTTCCTGCTGGTTTGGATCCGTTATGCTTTCGGGGAAAAGGAACCCGGACGGAAATTTGCCCTGGCGTCGGGCATTGTGCTGGCCCTGGGCTTTGCCACCAAATTTAATTATTTGCCCGTTCTGGCCCTTCCCCTGTTTGTTCTGAAAACCTGGAAAAACCGGGGGATCTATGCCCTTTCCGGCATCGGCGCTTTTTTTGTATTCGTCGCACCCATCCTCGATAAATTCAAGGAATTCCGGCGTTTTATTTCCGGGATTGTCCAACACGACGGTCTGTATGGTTCGGGCGAAGAACAGGTGTTCAACTTCCAATTGCTTCTTCAAAATCTGAAGGAAATTTTTACGTCGAATCCCGAAATTCCGGTGATTCTGGTTTTGATCGCCGGAATAATCATCGCTTTGCTCCTTCGCAAACAGCAGGGCCAAAAACGCTCCCTGCTTCTTTTTGTGGGGTTCCTGGTCGTTTTTGTTTTGCAGGTCCTTATGGTTTCGAAGCATTTCAAGAACCATTACCTGCTTCCGTTGTTTTTGTTGTATGCTTTGATGTTGGTCGAAAGTTTCCGGACATCCGAAGGAATGCATGTTTCCAGAACACTCCGGTATATACTGACCCTGGCGCTTCCCCTGTTTTTTTTGGGTTCTGCGTCGGTCCGGTATACCCTAACGGCAAAAACCGACCGCGAGCGGGATCGTTTCCTGCAACAAGCCGCGATGTTCGTGCAGGAGAATCCCGACAGCCTGAGCTACTGGTATCTGAAACCCTCGTGGCAGGCTGCCCCCACGGTCGAAAACGCCCTGATTTACGGGCTCAGTTATTGTGCCCGCCGCGACCGTTACGAGGCCGATCTGAGAAAAATCTATCCGCGTGTGATCACGTGGGAAGGTGAAGGAAAGAGCGAAAAAATATGGCGGTGCAGCGAAGTTTCGCTCGATTCGCTGCTGCGGAGCGTAAATCCGATCCGGGTGATAGCCTCCCCTGCCCAGCAGAGTCCCTTGCTGAGTGAACGGATAGAACGGGTGGCTGCCGAAGCGGGAATCAGACTGCAAACAGATACGCTTTTCCAACTGGAAGAGACACAGACCCTGGTGTTGCGCTTTACGCCCCTGAAGAATGAAGAAATGGATGTGGAAAAATAATTCTTTCCCAGGAGGAAAAAATTAGTGAGCAGATTGCCTGG
>DAIMEA010000651.1:0-1512 GCA_036725585.1 Prolixibacteraceae bacterium
CATCCGCGACCACTTCTTCGGGGTGGACAACGAACTCAATTACATCGACCCCGGCTTTGAGTGCTTCAACGGCGGCTTCCCCTTCCCGGAAATGATCGGTGATTCCTTTCATATTCATCCCGTCGGAGAAAATCAGCCCGTCGAAACCCAGGGAGTCCCGAAGGATTCCGGTCATGATTTTTTTCGAGAGGGTGGCCGGCCGCTTCCTGCTGTCGATGGCCGGAAGGGATATATGGGCGCTCATGATGCCCCGGATTCCCCGGTCGATCGCAAAGCGAAAGGGTTTAAAATCGATCGGGTAGAGGGCGTGGTAATCGCGGTCGATTACCGGCAGGGTTAAATGGGAATCGTACGCAGTGTTTCCGTGCCCCGGGAAATGTTTCAGGGTTACAAGCACGCCTGCATCCTGCATGCCCGAGGCCAGCAACGCGCATTTTCGGGCAACCCGGTCGGGGTTTTCGCCAAACGAACGGTAATTGATAACCGGATTTCGGGGATTGGCGTTTACGTCGGCCACCGGGGCAAAGTTCAGGTTGACACCCAGGCGGCGGCATTGCCGGCCAACTTCGCGCCCCAAGCGGTACAACAGCGAATCGCTCGTTGCAGCCCCAAGCGCCAGGGCCGGGGGGTATTCCACCACGGAATCGAGGCGGAACGAAAGCCCGTTTTCGGCGTCTAGCGCGATAAAAAGCGGCACCGGCGATGCTTCCTGGTAGCGATTGGCCAGGCGGGCAAGCAGCGCAGGGGAGGTTTTCAGGAAAAGTACGCCCCCAACGTGGTACCGTTCAATCTGTGAAAGGATCAGCCTTTCGTCGGTTTCGCCCAGGTTTGGGTAAGCCGTTACCATAATCAGCTGCCCGATTTTTTCGTCAAGGCTCATGACCGAGAGGAGGGAGTCGGCCCATACATCCGGTTGCCTGGTCAGGGGAGCACCGGTCGCTGTCACGAAAGCCATCAGGAGAAAAAACAACAAAGCAGGGCAAAGATGTCTCCTGCCGGGTTTTTGCTTCGTATGAAAAAATCCTATCTTCATTCCCGGTTTTTAACATGAGTATGTGCACACATGCCGAAGGGTAAAAATAGAAAAATAAGCCCGAATACCGGGAGAAAGCGATGGAAGATTTTTTTCTGCGCAACCGGGTTGTTCCTTCTTGGGGCTCCGCTTTCGGTGTGTGCCGTCAATCCGCAGCAGGAAATCCGTACCGGAGCCGACCAGCCCGATCGCTACCTGCCCCTGTTGAAGAATCAAATCGTTGCTGTAGTGGTGAACCAGACCTCTCGCGCAGGCGGGAAACACCTGGTCGATTTCCTGATCGAAAACCAGGTACAGGTGGCCAAAATCCTGGCGCCGGAACATGGTTTCCGGGGAACCTTTGAAGCGGGCGCCGAACTGGCCAACAGTGTCGATCCCGGAACGGGGATCCCGGTGGTCTCGCTTTATGGGAAAAAGAAAAAGTTTTCGTCCGACGACCTTTCCGGCATTACGTATGTTGTGTTTGACATCCAGGATGT